>JAIFKL010000072.1 GCA_020049595.1 Desulfobacteraceae bacterium | reverse complement strand
TTCCCCATGAACATCCGTCGCTGGACTTGTCACGTTTCCCGGGGTTTTCCTGAATCAGCACATTTGCAGGGCTGTACCATTTGAATTTATAAGATTTTCCGGCTTCATAGTGGGCATAATCCGCCCAGCCGGTCACATAGCCGTCGCCCGTGCTGAAGACGGTTGAAGCTGTAGGCTTCGTGCAGTCGCTCCTCGGACTTTCTTTGGTCAGCACAAATTCCTTCAATTCAAATGCGGTATCCGCATCTGCCTTAAAGTCAAAATTTCCTTCCCAATACAGCCGCCCGGATAATCGTGGAGTTTTGAGGTTGAAATCCTTTCCCACGAACATCCGTAGCGAATTTCTTCTCCCCGCACGCCGGTATCTTCCTGAATCAGCTTGTTTTGAGGATTGTACCATTCAAATCTGTAATTTTTTCCCTGGTCGGCGCTGCAATATTCCACCCATGCAATGACTTCGCCGTCTTTGTCGTTGAACAAGGTTGCGGATGCAGGTTTTCGGCAGTCGTCAGGCGGCAATTCAACGCTGAAAACACCGGCACCGAGACAGTATTCATGCCGGATATAGCGGTTTTCCAGCGTCGCTTTTCCTTTCTGATCATAAACACTTCTGTCGGGAAAAGCCGAGTAAACTTCAATGTCCGGCACGGAAACATGGAAAAAGTTCACATCGGTTCTGCCGCTAACGTCAAACCAGATTTTGACAAACACATCGGGATTTTCCGGGCTTCCCCATGTCACATCTTTGGGATTGGCATAAAAATATCCCCAGATCACCTGATCGCCCCGCTCGGTCATGGCATCGCCGCCTTTGTACCATATCGCGTTTATGTCGCCTTTATCCTCGGTTTTGATGACAGCACCGATTCTGAGCTGACCGGCAGGAACATCTCCCGGAGGATTATTGGCAGGCGAGGCGCCCTGCCCCGCATCGCTGTCTTCATACTGTTTGTCTTTATGGCTTTCGCCTCTTTGATAATAATGCCGCATATATCTTCTGAACACGGTGACAGTGCCTTGTTCATGCGGCGTGCCGCTGTATGGATAAGCCGAGTAAACATCTATTTCAGGGACAGATACATGGAAAAAATTGACATCCACGCGCCCGCTGTGGTCCATCCAGATTTTGACAAACACATCGGGATTCTGCTCGCTGCCCCAGCTCACATCTTTGGGATTGGCGTAAAAATATCCCCAGACCACCTGATCCCCTGCGGTTGTTCTTCCTTCGCCGCCCTGATGCCACATGGCTTCGATGTCGCCTTTTTCAACCGTGTGAATCACCGCTTTGATCCAGAGGTCTGAAACAGGCATATTGCCGTAGCCCGTACCGGTCATCATGCACATCAGGAGAACTGAAAAAACAAGTATGGTATTTATTTTCATAAGTATCTGACTCTTTTTAAAAAATAAAAATTCATGAAAAACAACTGTTGTGTTCAGTAAGAATTGAATATATAAACTAAAGAAATATTAAAATCAAGACAGAATTTGCACAGTTTTTAACTTTCAATTTTTTATAGGACTTACGCAGTTACCTATTTAACATGAGTTCGATGTAAGCCTTGATTTCCCCCTTACTGTGCTGAACCAATCTTATAAAATCAGGCATTTCAGCACCCCGGATGAATCCGGTTTTTTTTAAAATTCAACCAATTCAAATTGAGACCTCACCCCCCGGCCCCCTCTCCGAAGGAGAGGGGGAGAAGACAGAAACCCCTCCCCTTCGGGAAGGGGCAAGGGGAGGGGTTTTGCGGGCAGCCGGTGTACAGCGGTGAAATTCAACTGCGGAACTCGTAAATTTTAAAAGGAGCAGCTCATGTCTGCAAAAGTAAGCAAACAGATTACACGGCATCAGGGAAGGGTGTTTACAGTTGTGACGGAAACCGTCACATTAGCCAACGGCGTAACCGTTGACGCTGATATTTTGCGCCATCCCGGCGCTTCGGCAATCATTCCGATGTACGACAAAGATACGGTGATTCTGATTCGGCAGTACCGCCATGCTGTGGGAGAATATATATGGGAAATTCCGGCAGGAACGCTTATCCCCGGAGAACTCCCGGAAGCATGTGCAAAAAGGGAACTAATTGAAGAAACAGGATTTTCAGCAGATGAATGGCAAAAGCTGGGGGAAATCATCCCTGTTCCCGGATATTCGGATGAGCGGATTCACATTTTTCTGGCAGCCGGTCTGACGGGTGCCGAACAGAATCTTGATAAAGATGAGGTGCTTGACGTTCATAAAATTAAATTTGCCCAAGCCGTAGAAATGATTTACAAAGGAGAAATCCAGGATGCCAAAACCATTGCGGCTCTGCTGATGGCAAAGGAATTTGTCGGCAAAAGCTGAAGCAGATGCCGTCTCCTGAAATTTTCAACCCTGTCATTCTGAATGACATAAAAGTAGAACGGGTTTCAAACCCGTTTTACAGCCCCCCCTTTGCGTGAACGGCAAGGTTTTTCGCTTCGCTGCATAAAAGCAGAACGGGTTTCAAACCCGTTTTACAGACCCCCTATCCGTAAAACCGCTTTTCAGGCGGTTTCAGCGGTTTGAAAAACCGCTGTACGGTCTGAAAAGACCGATATTTGAAAGCGAATCCGTATTACTTTTCAAACACCCCCCAGTTTCTTCATTTCTCACTTTTAATATTCCAGTCGAATATAGCGATTTTCCAAGATTGCTGTGCCTGATTTGTCATAAGTTCCGTTGTCAGGAAGGTCCGAATAGGCTTCAATATCGGGAACAGACACATGGAAGAAATTTACGTCCACCCGCCCGTCCACGTCGAACCAGACTTTGACAAAAAGATCAGGATTGTTCTGACTTCCCCATGTCACATCTGAAGGATTGGCATAAAAATATCCCCAAAGCACTTCATCGCCCCTGTCGGTCTTATCCTGGCCGCCTTTGTGCCAGAGCGCTTCCTTTGCGCCTTTTTCCACGGTGTTGATGATAGCGGCGATTCTCAGGTCATTCACGGTTGAATAGCCCTTGGGATTTCCCTTTGCCGTGTATCCTGCGGGCGGGTAGCCGTCTTCCTCATTTTTTTCCATATTGCTCTTGCCGTTTTCATAATACTGCCGGATATATCTTGTCGTCAGTGTTGTTGTACCTTGCTGATCTGCAACTCCGTCATATCGGTAGTCCGAATACACCTCAATGTCCGGCACAGACACATGGAAAAAATTCACATCTAATCTGCCGTTGTGGTCGAACCAGATTTTCACAAACAAATCAGGATTCTGCTCGCTTCCCCAAGAGACATCCGCAGGGTCGGCGTAAAAATATCCCCAGATCACCCGATCATTTGATGCGGTAATGTCTTCGCCGCCTTTCTGCCACAGCGCCTCGACCTTTCCTTTTTCTTCTGTGTAAATCACTGCCCGGATCCAGAGTTCTTTTGTGAGCAGATAGCCTGTTCCTTCGCCGGTTCCGCTTAACGGCACATTCAGCAGCGCCTCATCCGTATCGTTGGAAGGAATCTGAAGCACCGCATTTTTCCCGCCGGCAGAGGCAGGAGAAAAAACCACATTGAATATGGCGTACTCTTTGGGTTTTATCTTTGTTTCCGAACAGTTGTCATTCTGTATGCTGAAATCGCCTGTGTCTTTGCCGGTAATTGAGATTTTGCCGATCACCAGATCGCCGTCCCCCATATTGGTGATTGAAAAGGTCTGCTGTTTTGACTTGCCGATTTCTACCGGCGAGATATTGACTTTCAGCTTGTAAATTTTATCTCTGCCATCGTCTGCCTGCCAGAGATACGTTCCGTCAGAAGCAATGCCGAAAGGCTTTTCCGCCGGAGAGTGAAAGGAGTTGACGACTTTTCCGGAAGTGTCAATTTTATAAATCCTGCGGCTTTCGCTGTCCGTGATCCAGAGATATTCGCCGTCGTAAGTGATGCCGGCAGGGTCTGACCCAGGAGAGTCATAAGAGGCGAGAATATTTCCGGCAAAGTCTGCTTTGTAAATCTTGCGATTTTCAAAATCGGAAATCCAAAGATGTTCGCTGCTACACGTAATGCCCGCAAACGCGCAGGGAGAAGCAAAAGAAGCAATTTGCTTTCCATTAGTATCGGTTTTGTAAACGGTTTTGTTCGTGTCTGAAATCCAGAGATATTCGCCCTGAGATGCAATATCAAAAGGCGTTTTTCCGGGGGCTTCAAACGAAGCGATGATTTTGCCGGAAGTATCTGATTTATAAATGGTTTTTGATCCAAGATTGACATGCCACAAATACGTTCCGTCATACGCAAGTCCGGTGGGGCTGGTGCCGGGGGGATCAAATTCAGAGACAATGCTGACCGGATCCGAGAAAGATACCGGAGAGACAACGATGGCGGCTGTCCCTCCGGATGTATCTGTATCTCCGATCAGTTCGGACTTGCGGATTGTCAGATCGTCCGAGTCGGCGATCCAGAGATATTTTCCTTCAAAGGCAAGTCCGGTAGGAAAAGTTCCGGGAGCGGGAAAGGAATCTGTCAGATTGCCGTCTTTGTCCAATTTGTGGATCATTTTATCATCTGCATCGGCGTTCCATAAGTATTCGCCGTTGTAGGCAAGTCCGGCGGGGCGATTGCCCGGGGTATAGAAAGAAGCAATCAGATTGCCGGAAATGTCTAATTTATATATCATTTTATCATCGGCGTCCGCGTTCCACAGATAAGTTCCGTCAAAGGCAAGCCCGGTGGGTGCCGCGCCCGGAGAGTAAAAAGAAGTGATGATATTCCCGGACGTATCCAATTTATAAATCATTTTATCGTCAGCGTCGGCATTCCACAGATAGTTTCCGTCATAAGCAAGTCCGGTGGGCGCAGCCCCCGGAGAATAAAAAGAAGTCATTCTGTTTCCGGCAGTATCCAATTTGTAAATCATCTGGTCAGTTGTGTCGGCGTTCCAGAGATATTTTCCGTCAAAGGCAAGACCTGCGGGATCAATGCCGGGTGCGTCAAAATACAGGATCGTATTGAATCCTGCGTCTTCCTGTGCCGCCGCAGTGCAGATAAGAAACAGGGCGGCAAGCAGTGCAGAGATAATGACATAAGTTTTATGCTTCATTGATTTTTCTCCTTTTCAGCAAATTTGGGATTCTCTTTTTGGTTAAGGAACGAACCGATATTTGTACTGCGCCGGATCCGATCAAATCGGGTTTTGCTTGTATCTTTCAATGTCTGACAAGGTAAGTTTTTCAACCGCATAATCAGGGAATCTTTTCTGAAGTCTTTTATCAAAAGTGATCAGTTTTTCTGCTTTATGGTTTTGGGACTGAGCAATAATAACAAGGTCGGCAAAATCGCCCCCCGCTTTATATTGCTCCGCTGCCTGTTGTATGACAGAAAAATCAGGAAAAAAGAACATGCTGACATCCAGAACATTTCCCAAATACATTGCGATTTCATCATGAGTACAGTTATATGCTGATTCAAGCACCCATACAGTTTCCATCAGGACTTCTGATAAGATGATGATTTTAATTTTATTATTTTCAGCCAACATTATGATTTCCTGAACAGCTTTTGTTTGTTCCGGATCATCTTCTGTCAGCAAACGAACCAGCGCGTTAGTATCCAGTGCAATCATCCGGCTGTTCTTTCACACCGTTTTTTTATAGCCGCTTCCATCTCTTCTATGGATACGGGGATAGCTTTTGCCCTGTGCCTGAGCATTCCGAAAAGGGATTTTGCTGATTTTTTCCCATCGGATGTCAATCGTTTTCTCTCATCGGATCGGAGAAGTCCTTCAAAATCCTCTGCATCAACCATGACGATGGCTTTCTTTTTTTCGCCTTCGATGCGTATGGGTTCATGAATTTCAGTTATTTCATCTATCAGATGTTCAAGATACTTTCTGACATCATCAGCCGTTATCGTTCTCATCGGGTGTCTCCTTTCGGTTTATTGAATAATAGACCTCTTTCAAAAGTCAATTTTTATGTAATAAAATCAATAGGGCAAGCCTCAGTTTTGCAAGAGGTCTAATAAAGTCACCAAAGAGCATGTTTCGGAGACATATCAATCAGTGTGCAGGTTCATTTTATCAAGGTTTCTGCTCTACACAATCTTTTTCAGGTAGTGGTATAGAAGAGATGATAAACTCTGTCTCTGTCATAAAGTAAAACGGGTTTGAAACCCGTTCTGCACAGAACAGAGCAAAATGGGTTTCAAACCCGTTCTGCGTTATTTCCACTTTTGCACT
>JAIFKL010000171.1 GCA_020049595.1 Desulfobacteraceae bacterium | reverse complement strand
AAAAATCCGTGCTGGATACGGTTGTATTATCGGAAAGATATATTCCTCTTTCAGCGTTAAGCCGCCGTTTTCCGCAGGACAGAATTTTGCTTATGCTGGCTTATGAGGAAAGCAAAAGTTTTGTTGAATATATCATAAGTGAATTTGGAGAATCGGGACTTCTGCTTTTGCTCAAAGAATTGAAAAAGGGCATGAATCCGGATACGGCAATGCGTAATGTTTTTTCCATTTCTTCTCAGGAACTTGAAAGCAACTGGCATCGCTATCTCAAAAAACATTTCACATGGTTTACCTATCTCTCCATTCATCTTTATGACATTCTTTTTTTTCTTGCCGCAGTGATTTCCGTCTATGGGGGCATCAAACTGACGCTCAGAAAAAGAAGATACAGAGATGAGGACGAGGAGGAAGACGACGACGAGGAAGAAAATCAGATACGATGAAACTTATGTCTTAAATTCGATAATCTTTTCTTTGCGCTCTCTGCGCTCTTTGCGAGAACTTATATAAGCAATTATGAAAACTGCCTCTATTCTCAACAGATACTTGTTCATTGAAATGATGCCGCCGTTTGCCGTCAATATCATGTTTTTCACGCTGATATTTCTGCTGACGCAGATACTTGATATTACAAACATGATTGTGAATTATCAGATCGGCATGAGCATTGTTCTGCTCCTGCTGCTCTATTCCATGCCCTTTTTTCTGGTATTTGTCACGCCGATGTCGGTAATGGTCGCGGTGCTGCTGACTTTTCTTCGGATGTCAAACGACAACGAAATTCTGGCCATGAAATCCTGCGGCGTCAGCCTTTATGCCCTGCTGCCTTCTGTGTCTGCTTTCTGTTTTCTCGGGTGTCTGCTGACCGGCTTTATGAGCGTTTTCGGTGTGCCTTGGGGCGAGATTTCATTAAAAAAACTGACGGTTGAGGTTGCCTCATCCCATATTGATGTCGGACTGAAAGAACGGACATTTAACGACAGTTTCAAAGATGTCATGCTTTATGTGAATAAAATAGACATGAAAAGCAAAGCGCTTATTGATGTGTTTATCGAAGACCAGAGAAGCAAAAATCTTGTGATTACAATTGTTTCACCCAAAGGCGAACTCTTTGCCGAATCCGGAAAACCGGTGTTTCATCTCAGACTTTTCAGCGGCATCATCAATCAGGTGAATCTGGAAGACCGCTCGGTAAATTCCATTGAATTTGATACATATCAAGTCAATTTGGACATGCAGGATGCGCTTGCCTCTGCCCAAAGCGGCGGAACTAAAGATGAGAAAGAAATGAGTCTTTCCGAGCTGCGCCAATATCTGAAGGAAACAACAGAGAAAAACACACAGTATTATGTAACTCTGCTGGAATTTCACAAGAAATTTTCCATTCCCTTTGCCTGCTTTGCGCTGGGGCTGCTTGCGGTGCCGCTGGGCGTTCATTCCAAATCCGCACGGCGTTCTTTCGGACTGGGGCTGGGATTAGCTTTTTTTCTGCTTTATTATCTGCTGCTGTCTGCGGGAATGGTCTTCGGTGAGGCGGGGGTGTATCCGCCAATGATCGGAATGTGGATGCCAAACCTCGTCATCGGCGGTATCGGCTTATGGCTGCTGATAAAAACAGTCAATGACCGACCTGTCAGCATCAGCATTCTGCCGGGAATCATGAAAAGCTTTGCCGCTGTGTTCAGACGAAACTCATAGAAATCTTTTGTCTTTCGCATATCTCTCGCAAAGACGCAAAGTCCGCCAAGAGATTACAAGCTGTTTTTTTAAAAAAAAGCTTTTCTTTGCGCTCTCCGCGCCTTTGCGAGAATTTTTTTTTGATTTGGGAGACTTCCGAAGTGCGATGACCTTCGGAAGTCTTTTGAAAGAAAGGATTCAGAGATTAGTGTTTGTGATTGTGGGCTTCAGCGACATGACTGGGATGATCGTGGTCATGTTCTCCGTGGGCCCCGGGGTGATCGTGGTCGTGCATATTCGCGCCGGCGCTGTGAACATGCTCATGTTTGTGTTCATGAAGATGTTCATGCGCATGGCTATGGGTGTGTTCGTGTTTGTGCGTCACCCCGTCGTGGGAATGCTCATGCACATGCGTATGATCGTGTTCATGTGCGTGAAGATGTCTGTGTTCATGGATTCCGTTCATTTTCAAATCTCCTTTCATAGGATGTAAAAGCCCTTCATGAGCTTGATGAAACTGAACATAATCCATATATTTCAATTTGTCAAGCAAAAAATACTATTTGCGGAATGTCATTCTGGTTTTTTTTATGTCATTCTGAGCGAAGCGTAGAACGGGTTTCAAACTGAGCGAAGCGTAGAACGGGTTTCAAACTGAGCGAAGCGTAGAACGGGTTTCAAACCCGTTTTACTGAGATTCTTCGCTACGCTCAGAATGACAGGGATAAGACAGAATAACAGGTATAAGCGTCATCACTGCTTCTATACCGCCGCCCTATTTTAACAAATCGGATATACTGTTAAACAGCGCCAGAAAAAAATTGCCTTCTATTTTGCGGAACAGAACGAAATTGCCTTTTTCTCCTATAAAGGGGCGTAAAACCCATGCGATCTGGGTCCCTATCACTATATAAATCAGCAGCCAGATTCTTATGATAAGAACTTTGGGACGATAACCGCTACGTCGGGTCAGATACTGCATTCCCCGCCACAGTATCAGATAAATCGAAAAGAATCCCGATATCATAAACATAAACATATTCAAAAGGCTTATAAACTTTTTCAGCTCGGTAATGAAAATAAAAAGCAGCAGGATAGGCGACACGGAAACAAGGATCATGCTCATCATGTATGTGGAAGCCAGCAGTAAAGCCAAGGTCTGTTTAAATGTCAGGCCGTAGCCTATCAGTGTGCTCAGAAGATACAGTAACGGCATACAGATCAGCATGGTACCGCTTAACAGCAGCGGTACTTTTATCAGAGAAGCGAACATTTGCAAAATACCGGAAAACATGCCCAGAAACAATCCGTAACCTGCTGAAAACATTAAGGCATATAATGAAAAATATCTGATCTGGGCATCCAACTCTTCCTGATTGTAAATTTTTTCAAAGATATATTCCCGTTCCCACAAAAGCATCTGACTGAAGCTGTATTCTCCGAGTTTTTCGATCCGCTCTTTGCAGGTAGGCGTAACGGTATCGAAGCATAAAAGTGCGTCACATTTGGGACAGGGATTGCTATCTTTCGGAACGCTTTCCCCGCAGTTCGGACAGGTGATTTTTTGAGGTTCTTTGTTTTCGCTTTGTTTTTGCTGTGAAATATAATAGTTGTAAACATCATAGATCACGCCGCACCGGGGGCATCGTATGTCTTGGGACTTACGCTGATAACCGCATTGGGGGCATACATTCATGGCGATACTCCTTATTTGTTAATTGAGAATTGAGAATTGAGAATTAATTTCTCACTTCTCAATTCTCAATTGTTCACTTCCCAAAGGGACAAACCGGATAACGGCACTCCCCGCAGCCCATGCAGAGTCCGCCGTGTCCGAGTTCGGCAATTTCATCCGCAGTAATGTCTTCTCCTGCTAAAACTTTCGGAAACATCAGGTCGAAAATCGTTGTCGGATGATAATACACACATGCCGGAAGCCCGAGAATCGGCACATTGCCGATACGGGCATATAAAAACATGGCACCCGGCAGAATGGGCGCACCGTAAGCAATCAGCTCCGCGCCTGCCTTCAGAACCCCGCTTTTCGTGGCGTCATCCGGATCAACAGAAAGGCCGCCGGTGGTCAGAATCACATCGCAGCCGGCATCTATGGAATCGCGAATCGCTTTTCCGATGGCTTCGGGATCATCGGGAACTAATGTTTTTTTAAGGACTTCTGATCCGAATCCCCTGATTTTGAAGCCCACATAATCGTCAAATTCGTCCTGAATCAGACCTTCGTAAATCTCCGTGCCGGTAATCACCGCACCGACTTTCATTTTTCTGTAAGGCAGTATCTGAATAATCGGTCTGAATTTTTCGGCAACAGCCTCCAATTTTTCTATTTTCTCACGTTCAATGGTCAGCGGAATGATGCGGGTCGCCGCGACGGTCATATCTTTCCGGCAGGGAAAATTGGTCTTTAACGTCGAAAGAACAATGTTTTCCATTTTATTGATGCTGAGAAGCCCGTCAGTATTTATTTTTAAAACCCCGTCTGTTTTGCTGATAATATTTGATTTTCCTTCACGGGGTTCTGTCCATCTAAGATTTTCTCCGCAGACGGCTTTTGCAATCCGCAGCGCGGCTTCATCTTCGTGAAGGTATGTATCTGAAAGGTCTAATACATAAAGATGATTTTTTCCCATTTTCAGCAGTTCCGGAATATCTTCTTTTTGCACAATATGACCTTTTTTAAATCCCACGCCTTTGAATTTTCCCGGAATAATGCGTGTCATATCATGAGCCAGCACCATTCCCACGGCTTCTTCAACTTTAACCGTCTTCATATTTTCTCCTGTTGGTGATCCTTTAATTGCAAAGGCATATAACCTTTTGAATTTTTACATTGAAATTATACCAAACCGATTTCACATCGCTACTTTACAGATAAATATAGGAGTTACGCAGTTGAATTTCACCCCACCCCCGGCCCCTCCCCGAAGGAGAGGGGGCCGGGGGGTGAGGTGGGGGTGAGGTCTCAACTGCGTAACTCATATATGTTATTAAGCCGTCGTGTTTTCATATTTCACGAAGAAAGATAACTTAAACACAAAAAGGCTATTGTATCAAGTGATTTTTTTTATCTGCCGCATAAGAACAGAAAAATACCGATTCTTTCCCCGCCCTGAAGCGTTGAATTAAGACCGCTTTTTACGCCGTCTATAAATATAAGCCTGATTTCCTGTTCAGAAATTCCCAGTTCGCCAATCAGGTTTCGGACGCTTATCCCCGGTTTCGATAGCTGTTCGGCGTAAATTTTCTTAACATGGCAAAAAGGTTTGATGATAATGCAGGGTACTATCATCTCTCTCTGTTTCATCTTTTTTGAATGTCAGGTCAAATCACTTGATTTATAAATTATAATCATCTACACTATTTTTCGGTATAGTGATCCGCTTTCGGTTTTTTACGGCATATTTTTTGCATATATGCCGTATTCCGTTTTCGGACAGCCGTCTGTGTGCGTCTGTGTGTGTCTGCGGCAAAAAAACAAAAGCGGATCACTATATAATCTGAGCTTTTGTAAAACGCCCCAAGTTGAAACAGACGCAAACCGTTTCGCCGCCAAAACGATTTATAAAATCGTTTTACAAAAGCGCAATTTATGCCGGCGGGACATTATAATACTGCCATTTCTGTAAAAAAAACAAGGGACGCGGAGCGTCCTGCCTGCATTCCCGAGCGGAGCGTGGGAACGAGAGAGGGTAAATGTCAGAATTAAGCCTCAGCGAATACCAAAAATGCGTTGACGAATGGATCCGGCGTATCGGCGTGAGATATTTTTCCGAACTGACCAATCTGGCGCAACTGATGGAAGAAGTCGGAGAAGTCGCCAGAATCATGTCAAGAGTTTACGGCGATCAAAGCTTCAAAAAATCCGAGACGCAGTATGACTTGGCAGACGAACTCGCGGATGTGCTGTTTGTTGTTGTCTGCATTGCAAACCAGACCGGGATTGATCTGACAGAAGCGGTCCGAAAAAATCTTGACAAAAAGACAGAGCGGGATAAAAACCGGCACATAAACAATCCGAAATTGCAGATGAGGGGTTAGGGGTCAGAGGTCAGAGGTAAGGGGTCAGATTCTACCCCTGACCCCTTACCTCTCACCCCTCACCGATCTTTCCATTCAGGTCTGCGTTTTTCCAGAAATGCTTTCATTCCTTCCTTAGCATCTTCGGCGAAACAGTTGAGCGCAATGGCTTCTTTTGCATAATTATAAGCTGAAACTTCATCCTGATCAATCTGTGCATAAAAGGCATGTTTGCCGAATCCCAATGTAAATTTACTGTATTGAGCCAGTGTGGTTGCCCATTTTTCTGTTTCTTCCGCGAGTTCATGCAGTTCCACAACTCTGTTGAGAAGCCCGAACCGTTCTGCTTCCGCAGCGGAAACAAACCTGCCGGTCAGAAGCATTTCCAAAGCCCGCCGTCTGCCGATAATCCGGGAAAGCGGCACCATGGGCGTGGAGCAGAAAAGCCCGATTTTGACGCCCGGAGTCGCAAATTTTGCGCCGCTCTCGGCAATGGCAAGGTCGCAGGCTGCCACCAACTGACATCCGGCTGCCGTGGCGATGCCGTGAACCTGTGCAATCACCGGCTGCGGGAGACGGTGAAGGCTCTGCATCATCTCGGAACATACTGAAAAAATTTCCCGTAACTGATGAACATCTTTATCGCCGCTGATTTCATTTATGTTATGCCCCGCGCAGAACGCAGGACCGTTTCCTTTGATAACAACCACTCGAATTTCCGAGTCTTTTTCAATCCGATTCAGCTTTTCCTGTATGTCGTGCATCAGTTCCAGAGACAGGGCGTTGCGCTGATCCGGACGGTTTAAGGTCAGCCATCCGATAGAATTTTTCTTTTCAAACAATACGGGGTACATATTTTTATATGACTCCTTTCACAAGGTCTCCGTTTAATTTTGTAAAATTAAATGTATATTTATATCATAATTATTAGACATTTTCGGAAATAAGCGATGCCCGTTTTATTAAAATCGGTACTGCAAAGCACGCAGAGAGCGCAAAGCCGCCGGAAATCGCGGAACGGACGCGTTCTCTCTTTCTTCCTCTGCGCCTCTGCGTCCTTTGCGAGAAACTTTTTTATTTCCGAAAATGTCTATTGTATCAATACTATGGAACGGAATATATCAGGACAGCCGAATTTACCGATCTCATCGGGAATGAAAGGAAACATGGGAGATATATAAGAAGGATGCACCTCATCCGATAAATCTCTGATATGATTATCACATGGTATCCGATCCATCCCGAATAATGTCTGAGCGTTACTTTTTCCTTTGTTCTCTTCCATTGCTTTCTGAAAGGCGGGAAATGAGGGAGACTGAGTAAAAAATACCGAAAAAGCTCCCGTTACTGTATCTTCCATGCTGTAAGTAAGGTTGCTTCCTGTATGTTTATCGGGAAATTCAGACGCCAATGACTTAAAACGGTTTACCATATCGTCAAATGTAAGAGAATCAGCCGATTTTTCTGTATGCCCGTTCATTTCTTTCACCTCATAAATTTAATCTGAAACTCAGATTATCATCTGTTTTTAAAAAATGAAAGAATTATTCAGATTCAAAATTCAAAATTAGAATTGCTGGCATAATTTGAAAAATCGGAGAATTTTTTCGCCGGAGTCTGTCATTTTCCAACGAAGCGAAAAATCTTTTCGTAGAGTGGGCAGCGTTCGACTGAGCTCACGCCGAAGTCAAACTGCCCACCCTACTGCTGCCGCGTTCCGGAGTGTGAAGCGGGTTTCAAACCCGCTTTACTGTGAAATCCTCAGAATTAAATTAACGGGATACTAATGTCATTTCATCTGTAAAATCTCTCAGGGCTGCTCCTGCTGCGTTTTTCGGCGATCCGTCTGCGTCCAACCGAGTTTTTTGAGCGCCTGATAGGCATATTGCTGAACATACCAGTTGTCAGAGATTTTTATCCGTCTGAGAATCTCTCCCGCAGCCTCTCTTTCACCTCTCTGCCCCAGCGCGGAAAACGCGCTGTAAACCACATTGAAATTTTCATCGTCAAGGAGTTTCAGCAATTCCCGATAAGTTTCCGGGGAACGGCTGATGCCCAGGGCTTTTGCCAGCCAGTAGCGTTCAGGAATATGGGGACTGTTGAGTATCGAAGTGTGAGCCGCAATTTTCGCGATGTCAATTTCATTTTTTACAATAAATTTCAAAGCTTCCGTTCTTTGATGCTGCCGGTCGGATGTCACGGCTTCGGTCAGTTCTGCTTCGCTGAAATGTTTCTCTGTATCAAAATGCAGCGGAACCAGCAGCAGATACAGAACTGCCACCACACTGAGCAATCCGGCAAAGACCGAAGCGCGGGCAGGTTCTGCAAAAAATCCTGTTATCATTCGGAATAATATATAAATACCGAAGTAAATCGTTGCAAAAGAAACCGTCAGAATGGAAAAAAATGTAAATTTTCGGAAAAAAACATGCTTATCGCTGCGTTCCGAAAATTCCTTCAATATCCGCCGGGGAATGCCTAAGAATTTTTCGGGTGTGGTTTCAAGAAGGGGCCAGACCTTTATCTTAAAAACAAGAATATCAGATGTTTTTATAATATCCAGATCAACAGGCTTTCCTCTGTCAAGAACCAGATAATCGTGGTCAATCAGTTCGTTTTCAATCTGGCGGGCAAGAATCTCATCGTCATCTTCTTCAAGCGCAACACTGCATGTTTTAATCAGTTTTTGTTCATGAGATTTGAAAACCTCTGCCGCATAAAGGGTGTAGGTGTAGTAAAAATCATTGATCAGTTTTCCAGCAGGATTGGACAGAAGGAAGTCGTCTCTGATTTTGATAAAGACTTCTTTTGTATCCAATTTCAGATTCAGCGCGATAAGGGCGAGAAAGGCAATCGCCAGCAGATGAACAAGAATTTTTATCCGAGTCTGTTCGGTGGGTTCTGGAATCCAAAACACCGTGAGCGAAAAGACTGTTAAGGGAATCAGAAGAAAATAGGCTGTGGGAATGCGGCACAGCCCTTCGATGTTGACGGAGCAGACACACCAGAGCCAGATCGCCAGAAATGGGATAAGAAGGTAATTATTCTGCTTCAGAATGCGGACCCATATCCAAGCTGCTGCAAAAGAAAGCAGAGACAGACATGCGCCGACCGTGAGTGTGAAAAACATTCCGCCGCAAAGAGCCGCTTCCGAGACCGTAATGCTGTCCGTGACATTCCGGTTGGGAACAGCGAGATAGCCGGCATCGCTGACCGTCTCAACCGTCTCATAAAGCCGGGCAGTTGATTTGTAAACATCTGTGGTGGAAAGTACCTGCGCTATGAGCAGCCCCAACAATACTGCTTTGAAAGCATAATAATATCTGTACATTATGAGCAATGTCCGAACTCTGATTCGTCTGATTTATCTGATTTTTATGATTAACTTTCCTGTCATTCAGAACACAGTGAGGAGTCTGAAGCCAATCTTATAAAATTCGGCTCGCCCCGCTTGTGAATGACACTGATACGAGCGCAATTTATGACAGTGTTGCATATAAATTCCTATATGATAGAAAAAAACAGATAAAGCAAGAAAAAAATATGCTGAAATTTCCTTTTTAAATAAATGACAGCACTCCGGAGTGCTGAAAAGAGCGCAGCGAAATTTTAGCACAGCTGTTTTTTCTGTAGAACGGGTTTGAAACCCGTTTTACTCTGCTAAACTTTCCTTTTGAAAACCGATAAACTGTGAAGTTCAGGGGAAAAAAGGTACGGTTTGATGAAAAACAAAAGAAATCCTGCCAATCCTCTCAATCCTTTAATCCTGATCAAAGAATGAAAAAGGGACATGCCGCCGGCATGTCCCTGCATTAATCGAACTAATCGCAAAGCGAAGCGCCTTGCTGCACCTTCATGATGTCCAAAACGGTGATACAGCCGTCATCATCCAGATCATAGAACGCATAGTAGTCCTGATCGTCTGTGCAGGTGTTCCAGATTGAAGACACTCTGTTAGTATCGAACTCGTCAATATCGCCGTCGCCGTCAAAATCATAGCCGCAGGCTTGCGGAATATCGAAATCAAGGCTCAAGCCTTCAGCCGCAGAGGATACAGACAGATCAGCCTTGAAGGTCTGATGCAACCGTATTCCCACAGCTTCTTTCTTTTCCGAGACAATCAGACTGCCCTCATGCGTCCTTACAGTCAGCATACAGCCTGTCTGTCCTGCGCCGTGCAGTACAATGCGGTAATTCACGGCTTCCGAAACAGGGAGATAGACCGTCTGAGTTCCGCCCGATTTCATCTCAAAATCAGCACCGGCGATGTTCCTGCCTTCTTCAGCGTCACCCGGTATGTCGCCGCCTTCTTTGCCGATCACGTTTCCTTGGGCATCATACACAAACAGGTCTGCCGCGCCGTAAACTTCCACAGAAATCCGCTGTTTCTGAGACCGTGCAGAAGGCGTTTCAATATGTCTCATGATCGCTCTGCCGAGTTCGGTTTCCGTGCGCCAGTCAAACCAGTCGCTTTCGTTGCGCTTCTGTCTGCTGCTTGCAGTCCTCAAATCTACTACTGAATCGAGAGACGGCAAATCTGCTGTTACGCCCCTGATCTGAATCACAAGATCATTGTAATCCCGGTCGCACTCAGGATCGTTCAGGTCAAGGTCTTCATAAACAAAGGCTTTTCCCTTGCCGTTTACGTCAACTATCTGCCCGATGTGCCTTCCGTAATCCGGGTCCCCGTAATCCGAATTTCGGGTTGCCAGAGAAAACAGCGGATGGGTGTATATCTCGCCCGCCATTGTGGTATCCGGCATCAGGATGGTCGCGATACGGTCTCTCGGAATCATCCTAAGCCGCTTTGTTCCTCTATAAGCGCCCTCGTTCCAGTCCTTTCCTTCTTTGTAGAGCTTACCGTTGAACCGTGCGCCCTCATTCAGATCAAAGAATGCGATATGACCTTGATCGGTTTCCGACATTGCCCGGCGAATGGCTTCATTTCTGAAGTCTTCATCTGTAAGAGATTCCATTCCTCTGAGACTGAATATGCCGAGCCAGCCCCGATAAAAGCCGCCGCCGTCATAAATCCAGTCAATTTCAACGATACCGTCATCTCCCACAATAAATTCGCCGGCTTTAGGCGTCACGCAGTGCGGATCCGCTCCGAGATTGAACTCCTCAAGGTTGGAATATCCGTCACCGTCCGGGTCAGCAGATGCGTCATGCGGGTTTCCCGGGTCAAGTTCATTATAAATTTCCCAGCCGTCTGTCATGCCGTCGCCGTCGCTGTCTGCATTTTTCTCATCGGTTTCGCATAGTTCTTCAAAAATATCCGGGAGTCCGTCCTTGTCTTCATCTTTCGGAGATTCCTTAAATATGACATCCTTATAATTCGGATTGGTTCCGGCATTGAACTCGTCAAGGTTGAGATATTTGTCTCCGTCAGGGTCGCCGGCAGCGTCATTCACAAGCGGCATCAAACCGTGATAAATTTCCCAGCCGTCATTCATGCCGTCGCCGTCGCTGTCCGGCTTATTCTTTTCTGTTCCGTATAGTTCCTCCACAATATCCGGCAATCCGTCTTTATCCGTATCTTTCGGATATTCTTCATGAGACGGATTCGTCGGCGTGGCATCCGGATCATTGGGATTGGTTCCGGCATTAAATTCCTCAAGATTGCTGAACTTGTCTTTGTCCGGGTCATCGGACGAGTCGCTCGGATCAAGCGGATTCAGTTCGCGATAAACCTCCCAGCCGTCTTTCATGCCATCGCCGTCACTGTCCGGTTTTTTCGGTTCTGTTCGGTACATACCTTCCACAACATCCGGCAGACCGTCATCATCCGAATCTTTGGGACGATAGGAATCAGGCACAGAATCCGGATTATTGGGATCGGTTTTGGCGTTGAACTCCTCAAGATTGCTGAATTCGTCTTTATCCGGGTCCGCATCTGAGGCGTCATTCTTATTCTTCGGATCCAAGCCGTGCCAGACCTCCCAGCCGTCTTTCATGCCATCGTCATCGCTGTCCGCATCATTCGGATTTGTCTCATATTTTTCCTCTATCACATCCGCCAGACCGTCACCGTCAGTATCTTGGATATCCTCGTCAGAAGGCTTATCCGGCGTGGAATCCGCATTGTTGGGATCGCTCCCTGCCTTAAACTCGGCAAGGTTGGTAAATCCGTCTTCATCCAAATCCTGAGACTCGTCATTCTTATCAAGCGGATTCAGTCTGTTGTAAACCTCCCAGCCGTCATTCATGCCGTCGCTGTCGCTGTCTGCGACTTCCGGCTTCGTTCCGTATTTTTCCTCTATCACATCCGGCAGCCCGTCATTGTCCGTATCTTTCGCATAACCGGGTATGGAGTCGGAATTATCAGGATCGGTTCCGGCATTAAATTCTTCAAGATTGGAAAATCCGTCTTCATCCGAATCTTCAGACGCATCAGCATCATCAAGCGGATTCAGTTTATTATAAATTTCCCAGCCGTCTTCCATGCCGTCTTTGTCGGTATCCGGATCATTCGGATTCAGATTATTCGGATATGTCCCATAGTTTTGTTCCACAGCATCCGGCAAGCCGTCTTTATCCGAATCTTTTGCCCGATACGAATTGGGTTTTGAACATGGGTCATTCGGATTTGTTGCAGCCCTGAACTCCTCAAGATTGGTAAAGCCGTCGTTGTCCGGGTCTTCGGAGGCGTCGCTCGGATCAAGCGGGTCCAGATCGAGTCCGTAATATGTCCTGTAGTTATGCTCCCAGCCGTCTTTCATGCCGTCGCCGTCGCTATCGGCATTGTTCTTTTCCGTTCCGATTGCGTCTTCCTCTGAATTTGTCAATCCGTCACCGTCTTCATCCGGGTCAGCAGGCGGCGGAGCGGTGGCGATTATCACAACTCGTTTGGCTCTAGGATATGCAGGGTTGCCCCTTGATGTTGCCTGAACCTGAAGTCTGTCGCTTTTACCCATATCATCAGGCAGACGGACTTTCAGACAGAATCTCTTTTCTTTTAAGCCATCAACACCCACGCTATGAGTATAACTGTCCATAACATTCAGCTCCCGATATTTAGAATCGGTTACTTTTATGATATAGCTGTCATATTCGGGGCAATTATTGACTATAGATACAGGAATATAGGCGAACTGATCTGCCGTTCCCTTTATCTTTGTCGGGTGTATATTCATATTAAAGTTATAGGTAGCTTTTGAAGGATAGAGTTTAAGGTTCGGTATCAGCTCGGATAGAGTCACGCAGTCATCCTTGAGAATATTATCCGCGAAAATCTCCACTTCTTTACCGTTAAGAGCGACTTTCTTCAATCCTCTGAGATCAACGGTACCACCCTTTCCGACCGCAATGGTGATTTTTTCCGTACCAGATATCGAATTGCTGTCAAGCCCGCTCAGATTAATAGTCGAGCAGTCTCCGCCGGAAATCGTGATGTCCTTGCCCTTCCATGTGCCTTTCGAGTAAATATTCGGCGGATCGCAGGATATGGCAGTTCCGTCTCCGCAGCCCTCGATAAGTCCGTTCTGAATTGCGGTCTGAGCGGTAAAAAGAATATTGCCTTCTTTTCCGCCGTATCCGTTGCAATGCCCATGGTTGGCATTGCCTCCTTTTCCCGAACTTATCCTGCCGTCAGTCATATTGATAAGAGTCGTATCAGCCAAAAGGATGGTATCACCGCCGTTTCCGCCGAAGGAATCGCCGCATGAGGTGCTGTCTCCTGAAGGCGTTGTTGCATTGCCGCCGTGTCCGCCCTGGTCCGTTGAGCCGCACTCGGGACCGATGTCTCCCGCATTGAAAATCTTATCCCCGTAAATTTCAACGCTGCCACCGTCGCCGCCTACGGCAAAATCACCGTAATGATCTTCGCCTTTACCGCCTTGAATCTTTCCTTCAGAGTCATTATAAAAAATCTTTGCGGC
>JAIFKL010000321.1 GCA_020049595.1 Desulfobacteraceae bacterium | reverse complement strand
TTACTCTGCTGAAATGAATTACACAGTAAAATGGGTTTCAAACCCGTTTTACTCTGCTGAAATGAATTACACAGTAGAACGGGTTTGAAACCCGTTTTACTCTGCTGAAATGAATTACACAGTAGAACGGGTTTGAAACCCGTTTTACTCTGCTTTGAAATTTCATTTTTTATCTCGTTCCCGCGCTCTGCGTGGGAACGTCTCTCCGGAGTGCTGAAATGAAATTTTAGCAAGTGCAAGTGTATAATCGCTAAAATTTCACTGCGTTCATTTCAGCACTCCGGAACAGGGACGCGGAGCGTGGGAACGAGAAATACGCGAAAGATTACGACTTATCTTTCTTTTCAGCCGGTTTCTTCCCCACAAATTTATCGTCTTCAAACCAGCCTTCTTCTTTTTTACCGTCAGGATAAACCATAACGCCTTGTCCCTGCATTTTATTCATAATAAACTCACCGACATATTTTCTGCCGTCAGGGTATATCATCGCGCCTTTTCCATGCGGATGGTTACGGTTTACCTGACCGACATATTTTCTGCCGTCAGGAAAGGCGGCAGTTCCCTCTCCGTGAGGCGTATCATTTTCAAATGAGCCTTCATAGACAAGCCCGTTGGCATTGGTCATGATGCCTTTTCCCTTCATCCTGTCGTTTTCAAACTGTCCGGCATATATCGAACCGTCAGGATAAACAAAGGTTCCCTGCCCGTGTTTCATGCCTTCCTTTACATCGCCTTCGTATTTTCCGCTGCTGTAAAAGGTATAAATGTCCTTTTTTTCAACTTCTTTTTTGGGATAAACAAAAATGCCTTTTCCTTCCGGCAAACCGTTTTTAAATTCGCCTTCATACCTCGTGCCGTCAACTCTTTCCATGACGCCTTTCCCGTTTTCACAGTCTCCTTGCAGACACTTGCCCTTGATTTTGATGCCGCCTTCATTGATGCAGTTTACGCATCCGCTGCCGCCGAAGCTGCTCAAAGGAAAAAAACTGATGACTGCCGACAAAACAATTACCGCGATACTTTTTTTCATTCTTAATGTTTCTCCTTGATTTAACTTGTTTTTTTTAATGATGACTTTCAATCATCAGTAATCTGGAATTTTTCCGTAGGGTGGGCATGAAATGCCCACCTTACATGCCAAATTCAATCATCAAACCTTATCTTACAAATATAACAAATTATCCCTGCGATGTCACTGAAAAAATTAACGGCAGAGAGCTAACCCTTAACGGCAGCCCCAAATCCCCCCTTGAGGGGGGCGTCCGGCGCGGGGAGATTTCTCCGGAGCGGGTTTCTCCGGAGCATTGACGCCGCCCGGCACAGACACCCCCCTGCCCCCCTCAAGGGGGGATTAGCCTATACCGTCCCCCAATTATCCCACATGAATCGTTTCTCCGGGCTGCGGCACTGTAGCAGAAAACCCCTCTTTTTTCAGAAATTCCGCAAACGCCAGCGACTGTTCTTCTTCTCCGTGAACAACAGCGATTTTTTTTATGTTCAGATTCGAGGTTTTAAGAAAACGGAGCATTTCGTTTTTGTCTCCGTGCGCGCTGAAACCGCCGATTTTGGCGACTTTGGCTCTGAGCGGATAAACTTTGTCCAAGAATTTCAGCAGAGGCGGGGAGCCGATTCTGCCGGATTTTTCATAAGCGAGACCCTGCTCCAAAATGCGGCGTCCCAGCGTATTTTCCGCCATGTAGCCCACAATGAGAATCGTATTTTTCGGATTGTGAATCTTGTAGCGCAGATGATGCAGAATCCGCCCCGCTTCGCACATTCCCGAAGACGCAATCACAATATGCGGTTTTTCCTCCTGCATCAGCGCCATGGATTCCTCAACCGAAGCGATAAACTGAACCTGATTGAAATAAAAGGGATTTTTGCCTTTTTTCAGAAATGTCTCATGGGTTTCACTGTCATAGACTTCAGGATGTTCGCCGAAAACTTTTGTCAGCTTTATGGCAAGGGGACTGTCAACATATATGGGGATTCTGGGAACTTCGCCGCTGTCATAAAGCTCGTGCAGAATATAGACCAATTCCTGAGTGCGGCCGTAGGCAAACGCCGGTATCAGCACACAGCCGCCGCGACCGAGCGTATCAAGCAGAACTTCTTTCAGCCTTCCCTTCAAATCTTCGGAAGGTTCATGGACGCGGTTGCCATAAGTGCTTTCCATTATCATCAGATCAATATGCCGGTCTTCTTCCTCAAAATTCAGGCAAGGATCCCTGAGAATAGGCTTTTCAAATCGTCCGATGTCTCCGGTGTAGCAAAGCGTAAGCGTTTTTCCGTTTTCCTTTGCCTTAATCAGACTGAACGCGGATCCCAGAATATGACCGGCTTCGTAGAATTTGCAGGTGACATCCTTTCCGATGCTGATTCGGTGCCGGTAGGGATAGCCTTCAAAAAAACCGAGCGAGTGTTCCGCATCCTGGGTGGTGTAAAGCGGAAACACCCCGTCAAGCCGATATTTCTGAATCATTTCGTGAATCGTCTCTCTGTTCAGTCTGTAACGGTCTTTTTTCAAAAGCTTTTTAATTTCAGTCAGTTCCCGCTTCCCCCCGGTTTTCAACTGGGAAAGAAATGAACGCACGGTTTTGTAGTTGAGATATTCCGCGTCAGATTCCTGAATATGCGCGCTGTCCAAAAGAAGATATTCGGCAGCATCCGCAGTAACCCGCGTACACACGATATGCCCGTGAAAATTGTTTTTCGTGAGCATGGGAATCCGTCCCGAGTGGTCAATATGCGCGTGGGAAAGCACCATATTGCTGATGGTCTGCGGATCAAAGGGCAGCGTCATATTTTTCTCATTGCTTTCTTTCCGGCGTCCCTGAAACATGCCGCAGTCTAACAATATGCGCTCTGTTCCGGTTGTTATCAGGTGCATGGAGCCTGTCACTTCCCTTGCCGCACCGTGAAATGTCACATCCATTGTCGTATTCCTTTCGATTTTATTTTATTCGCCCCTCACCCTGCCCTCTCCCCGGAGGGGAGAGGGTGTCAAGTTCTCCCCCTCCCTTCAGAGAGAGGGTGTCAAGTTCTCCCCCTCCCTTCAGGGAGAGGGCAGGGGTGAGGGGGAGTTCTGAATTTACTTTTTCCCGTATAATTCTTTCACTTTCTGCCTGTCAACAGAACCATCCGGCTTTCGGGGAAGTTCGCCGACAAATTCAACATAACGCGGCTTTTTGTAGCGCGCAATGCGGGACGCGACAAATTCAATCAACTCCTTTGCATCAATGGATTTGCCGGATTTCAGCACACAGACTGCCTTGATGCCTTCTCCGAATTGGGGATCCGGCACACCGATGACAGAAACAGCTTCGATGTCAGTGTGTTGCAGAATGACTTCTTCCACTTCCGCAGGGTAAACATTCTCGCCACCGGGCTTGATGAGTTCTTTTTCCGGCTTTCTGCCTTTAAACCAGAGATAGCCGTCCGCGTCCAACTGCCCCAGATCGCCGGTATGATGCCAGCCGTTGCGGAAAGTTTTCCGATTCACATCTTCCTGACGCCAGTAGCCTTGAAAAATCAGCGGTCCCTGCGCCGCGATTTCGCCGGTTTCGCCGATGGGAACTTCCCTGTCATTTTCATCCACGATTTTCATTTTGGTCAGAAAGCCCTGCGTTCCTGCGGAACCGGGTTTTTCCATCGCGTGAGAAAACGTCACCAAACCTGTGGTTTCAGTCTGTCCGTACAAAATCCAGAACTTGGCCTTTGTTTTTGCTTCAAACGGCCTGATATTGTCGGGTCCGTCAATGCCGAGAACCAATCTGAGGGAAGATATATCGCAGGCATTTTTGTCTATCTCTGCTGTCAGGCGCGACAGAATCGGCGGAAAGCTTCCCATAACGGTAATCTTTTCTTTTTCAGTCAGTTGAATCGCTGCTTTTTCGTCGAATTTCTCGACAATCACATTTTTGCCGCCGACGTGCATCACCGACATGGCAAGATTAAGCCCCGTGATGTGAAACAGAGGAAGCACGTTCAGATATGCGTCGTTGCGGCTCAATCCGGTTTTTGCCGCAAGCTGAATATTTCCCACACTGATATTTCCGTGCGTCAGCGTCGCGCCTCTGGGTTTTCCCTCAACCGCAGCCGTATAAATAAGACAGAAAGGATCGTCATTTGTAACCATTGCGGGTTCCAGCGGCGCGGCGGCACCGGCGTCATCAATGCAGGGATATGTCTTGCAGGAGGAATCAAGCCCGAAAATCTGAATTTCCTTTGAAAGAGATGTGCTGATTTTGTCTGTGTGATTATCATCCGCCAATAAGATTTTGGGATCGGAATCTTTCAGAATATATTCGATTTCCTCAAGGGAAAGCCGCCAGTTGAGCGGAACAACAATGGCACCGAGCGCGGCAGCCGCGCCGAACAGAACAAAAAATTTGCGGTTGTTATTTGCCAGAATAGCGATCCGGTCTCCTTTGCGGATTCCCCGAGCCGCCAGAATTGCCGATAAAGTATCCGTCTGTTTCAGCAGTTCGGCAAACGTGATACGTTGTTCAGCCTCTGTCAATGCCGTTTCACTTCCGAAAATTCCGGCATTTCTCTGATAGATGTCATAAATGCTAAAACTTCGCAGCATGATCTGTCCTCCGTTAAAAAAAATAAAAAATTCTATCCGAATATGAGTTACGCACTTGAAACCCCACCCCCTGCCCCTCCCCGAAGGCAGGGCTGTCAATTTCTCCTCTTTTTCCGCAGCCGGCCGCCGCGCGGCCATCATCCCTCTCCCCTCCGGGGAGAGGGTGTCAAGTTCTCCCCCTCTCCTTCGGAGAGGGGGCCGGGGGGGTGAGGTGGGGAGAGGTCTCAACTGAGTCTGCATTCTTTTTAGCATATAAAGACAATTTATTCAAGATATTATTAATATCGGTTTATGTCTGATCCACAATGATTTAACTTTACAATCAGGCAGTTATTTTAATCTTGCAATTTCTGATGTCATTTTGTTTGCAATTTTTAAAAAAATTGTGATATAGAAATATAATAGATTGAAAAGTTTCTGAGAGAAATTCCGTAGAAGCGGCATCTCTCAGCTTATATAAGATGTCGCCTCTATGTGGATTGTGTTCTTCTGCAAAACTCCGTAGAAGCGTCATATTTATAGATATTACCAAAGGAGACAACCTTCAGGAAATGGAAAACACAAAAGATACCGGCTCGCCCGGGACTGATAACAAAAAAACAAAAGTAACCTTCTCGGATATAGATTTGTCAAAGCATCTGTTCGGAGAACATAACGGCAACCTTCAGAAAATTGCAAAGGCAACAGAAGTTGACATTCATGCGAGAGGCAACACGGTCTTTATTCAGGGAGATTTTATCGGGGCAAACCTTGCACAGAATGTGCTTGAACAGCTCTACGGCTTGCTGAAAAGCGGCTATCCTGTTTATCCTGCGGATGTGGATTATGCGGTTCAGGTTCTGAGCAAAGACGATCATGCCCAACTGAAAGAAATTTTTTTAGATACGGTTTATGTCAACTCGAAAAAGCAGGCAATAACGCCCAAAAGCCGCACACAGAAAGAGTACATTGAAGCCATGCGGAATTTTGATATTGTGTTCGGCATCGGTCCTGCGGGTACGGGAAAAACCTATCTGGCAATGGCAATGGCAGTCGCCGCTCTGGCAAAAGGCGTCATCAGCCGCATTGTGCTGACACGGCCCGCGGTGGAAGCCGGCGAAGCTTTGGGATTCCTTCCCGGCGATCTTACCGAAAAGGTGGACCCGTATTTGCGGCCCCTTTACGACGCGCTTCACGACATGATGCGCTTTGAAAAAGTCTCGAATCTGATGCAGCAGGGCGTGATAGAAGTGGCACCCCTTGCCTTCATGCGGGGCAGAACTCTCAATGACGCGTTCATTATCCTGGACGAGGCGCAGAACACGACTTCGGAACAGATGAAGATGTTTCTGACCCGCATCGGATTCAGCTCCAAAGCCGTGATTACCGGCGATATTACTCAGATTGATCTTCCGGCGGAAAAGCCTTCGGGGCTGATAGAGGCAAAAAATATTCTTCAGGAAGTCAAAGGCATCAAACTTGTCTTTTTTTCAAAAGCCGATGTGGTGAGACACCGATTGGTTCAGGAGATTATCGAGGCTTATGAAAAAGTGGAGGAAATCAAAAGGAAAAAACATGAACTCAAGGGACTGAGAAATGAGAAGTGAGAAGTGAGAAATAAATTGTTTTTCAACCGATTTTCAACTTTCTTAAATGTGCAGCAAGTTTCCATTATGATGAAAAAAATAGAAGATAAGCCCATCATCAGTTTTTTTAATTCCAGCAAACTTGTCCGATGGATAATTCTTGCAGTTGTAATGATTATTTTTGCGATTGTCCTTTATCCGAATCTTCTCGTGACAGAGCATTCCTATAAAATAGGAGAAGTTGCAGACAGAGACGTCAAGGCATTAAGAGACTTCTTTATCGTAAATGACGAAGCCACAGAAAATGCCCGGAAAGAAGCGGAAGATAAAATTTTAACTGTTTACGATCAGGATGTAAGTCTTCTGCCCAATTTAAGTCAGCAGGTCAGGCAGTCCTTTGAAGAGATAAGAAAACTGTTTGAAATCGAAAAAGAAAAAAAACGGAGAGAAGCCGAAGCCGCTTCGGAACAGGAACAGCATAAGCTCTCCGAACCGGCACCCGCGCCCCAAACGGTGTCTTCACCGGATCCGCAGTCTTTGCATGACCGTATTCTCTCCATGAAAGGAGATTTTGAGAAAAAAATCGGCATCACTGTCAGTGACAAGGATTTCAATTTACTGATAAAAGATGAATTCAGGAAAGATATTGAGGACATCATTATTCAGATTTTGAAAGAAATTCTTGAAAACGGCGTGGTGGCAAACAAAGATGTGCTTCTCCGGGAAGGCGACAAAGGCATTGTGTTGCGGGACCTGGGGACAAAAACCGAAGGTATTGTTCAGAATCTGAGAAAATTCTACGGACCCGATGAATACAAGGATATGGTAAAAGATTTTGCCGCCTCGCTCCTTGAAGGTTTCAACAAAGCGTTAATCCCCGCAGTCTCGGATTTCTGCATCCGGCTCATACAGCCCAACATCACACTTAACCGAAGTGAGACCGAAGACCGGAAAAAAAAGGCGGCAGCAGCAGTGGAACCCATTCGCTTTCGGATAAAGACCGGGGAAATGGTTTTGCGTGAAGGCGATATTGTCACAGAACTTGAATTGCTCAAGCTCAGTACCATGAACGCGGAAGGAGACAGAAAAAAACTCTATGCCAGAAGTTTCGGCGCTGCGGCAATCCTTTTATGTCTTCTTTTAGTCACTTATACGCTGTATGTCAACCGCCGATGTCAGATTTCTTTCAAGGATAACAAAGACCTTCTTTTTATTGCGGTCTTATTGGCAGTTTTCTTTTTTGTCCCCAAAATATCCGAGAGTCTTTTTGATTCTGTAACCCGGAACCGCCCTTTTTCCATATCCGCATCTTCTCTGACATTCGGCATTCCCCTCGGTGCAAGCGCAATGACAATGTGTGTATTCGGAGGTTTTGATCTGGCTGTTTTTTTTGCAATGGTGATTTCCGTCTGCACAGCGCTGATCTTTCAAAACCGCTTTGAAATTTTCATTTATTTTCTGCTCAGTTGCATCATGGCGGCTTATTGGATTCAGGATTGCAGAGAGCGTAAAGTGTTTATAAAAGCCGGTATGAAACTGGGATTTTTTAATGTGGCGATTGCGACCGCAACAGATATATATGTCGGCGATTATGCGGGAATTGAAATTCTCTGGGACTGGGCATTTGCGTTCATGGGGGGCGTGGGATCAGGCATTCTCACCGCAGGAATCGCGCCGCTGATAGAAATTGCCTTCGGATACACCACCGACATTACCCTTCACGAACTTGCCAATCTTGACCGTCCGCTCCTCCGCCGGCTGATGCTCGAAGCCCCCGGAACCTATCATCATTCTGTTGTGGTCGGGTCTATGGTGGAGGCCGCGGCCGCGGAAATCGGTGCCAATCCGCTGCTTGCCAAAGTCTGCGGCTATTATCACGACATCGGCAAGCTCAAACAGCCGCTTTATTTTATCGAAAATCAGACCGACGGCAAAAACCGGCATGACAAGCTGGCGCCTTCCATGTCTGCGCTGATTCTGATTTCGCATGTGAAAAACGGCGTTGAGATGGGCAGAAAAGACAAACTCGGTCAGGCGATTATTGATACCATTCAGCAGCATCACGGCACGAGCATGATTCGCTTCTTTTATGAAAAAGCAAAACAGTTAAAAGGCGAGGAATTTGTAAAAATCGAGGATTTCAGGTATCCGGGACCCAAGCCCCAAACCCGTGAGGCAGGGCTTGTCATGCTGGCAGACGTGGTGGAAGCCGCGTCCCGGACCCTTGACAATCCCACGCCCTCCCGGATTCAGGGGCATGTTCAGAAACTGATCAACGGCATTTTTTCCGACGGTCAATTAGACAACTGTGAACTGACGCTCAGGGATCTTCATAACATTGCAAAAAGCTTTAACAAAATATTGAACGGCATTCATCATCACCGGATTGAATATCCTGAAAAAACCGTCGGAACCGAGGGAAAAGACAGAAAGGAAAAGAAAGAAAAAGATGAGCGTCCTGATCAGCAACCGCCAAAACAAGACAAAGATAAACCGGGAAAAAGTACAGAAGACAGCTCAAGCGGCCTTAAACGCCTTGGAATGTCCTGAAAAAGAACTTTCGATTCTCATTACAGATGATCCCCAGATTGCGGTTCTCAATAAAGAATATCTCAATCGGGAGGGACCGACAAACGTGATTGCATTTCCCATGCAGGAAGGCGAATTTCCGAATATAAACCAGGAGTTGCTCGGCGATGTGGTCATTTCGGCTGAGACGGCGCAGAAAGAAGGAGAGGCAACAGGCATCAGCATGGAGGCGCGTTTTACGGAACTGCTGGTTCACGGCATTCTTCATCTCCTCGGTTATGACCATGAAAAAACAGAAGAAGAAGCGCTTCGCATGGAAAATAAAAGCAGCGAAATTCTGAAGCGGATTGCTCAGGAAACGATGCAGCGCACTCCGGAGTGCTAAAATGAAATTTCAGCATTTAATTTAAGTAGTTATAATTAGTTGCTAAAATTTCGCTTCGCTCGTTTCAGCACTCCGGAGCGGGACATGGAGCGTGTCCCCGCACTCGGCGTGAGAATGCCACTCCGGAGTGCTAAAATGAAATTTTAGCATTTAATTTAAGTAGTTATAATTAGTTGCTAAAATTTCGCTTCGCTCATTTCAGCACTCCGGATGGACCGTAGGGGCACGCCGTCGGCGTGCCCTGCGGCCTGCGGTTGCCCCTGCAAAGATATTTAACGGGCGGCGCATCGGTTTTGTCGCCGGCGAGATTACGAAGAATCGGGGAATTGCGATCTGTGCTGCCATTGCGCCTTATGCCCAAACTTCGGGAACTCATTGAAAGTTACGGCGGATTTGCGGAAGTCCGTGTAGTAATGCCGCAAGCCGGTATGCGAGAGCGGGAAGAGGAAAGGCTTAATAAAAAGGCAGAGCCGGGCTGCTGAAAGGCTTACCGGCGTTGACGGTCCCTATGAACAGCCGCCCGCGCCCGAAGTTTTTATTGACGCCGCCGATATGAATCTGATGAGTCGGCACAGAAAGAAGTGCTGTTATACTGATCCGCTTTTGGCTTTTTACGGCATGAATTTTGCTTTACCGGCAAAATTAAAAAAACGGATATTTTCTGCTGTAGGGTTCAGGAAAACCGAGCCGGAAAGTCATCATTTTCTTAACTGCGCAATTTTTACGGCATATTTTCTGCTTATGCGCCGTATTCCATTTTCAGATATCTGTCTGTGCGCGTCTGTGTGTGTCCGCGGCAAAAAAACCAAAAGCGGATCAGTATAAAAACTGCTGCTGCTGAAAAAAGGAAATATGTTATGCCCCAAAATACACCCCCCGACATTCCGATACTGCCTGTAGGGTTTCCCACCGGAACCCAACTGATCAATGATTCCATGCTGAATAAAAACACGGCATTTACTGAGGAAGAACGGATTGCACTCGGGCTTCGCGGTCTTCTTCCCCCGCGCGTCAATACAATAGAAGAGCAGGTCATGCGTGTCATGGGAAATTACCGCAGGAAAACCTCTGATTTGGAAAGATATATTTTTCTGGTCTCCTTACAGGACAGAAACCAGACCCTGTTTTACAGGGTTCTTACGGAACATCTTGAAGAAATGATGCCAATCATCTATACGCCGACAGTGGGGCTTGCCTGTCAGGAATATGTCCATATTTACCGGAGGCCCAAAGGCATATTTGTCTCAACAAAAGATAAAGGACATTTTTCTCAGATTCTGCGGAACTGGCACAACCGCAGCGTAAGGGTGATCGTCATCACTGACGGCGAGCGTATTCTCGGACTCGGAGACCTCGGAGCAGCCGGAATGGGAATACCGGTAGGCAAACTTTCCCTTTACACTGCCTGCGCCGGCATTCATCCCTCTTTATGCCTTCCGGTGACCATTGATGTGGGAACAAACAATAAGGCGCTTCAGAACGATCCCCTTTATTTCGGAATGCAGCATCCCAGAATCAGGGGAGAGGCTTATGACGGTCTGATTGAAGAATTTGTCAGAGCGGTTGAGGACAATTTTCCCCATACGCTGATTCAGTTTGAAGATTTCGGGAATACCAATGCCTTCCGTCTGCTGAAAATATTCCGGAACCGTATCTGCATGTTCAACGATGATATTCAGGGAACTGCGGCTGTTGCGTTGGCAGGATTGTACAGCGCGATGAAGATAACAGGGCAGAAACTGACCCAACAGAAAATTCTGTTTTTCGGCGCGGGAGAAGCCGGAACAGGCATCGGAGACCTGATGGTTTCGGCTATGGAGAATGCGGGGTGTACTCCACCCCGAGCCCGTGAACACTGCTGGTTTTTCGACTCACAGGGATTGGTTGTCAGCAGCCGGAAAAATCTGGCGGAGCATAAGCTTGACTATGCCCATGACCATCCCTTTATCTCAGATTTTGCAGAAGCTGTGCGGGTGCTGAAACCCACTGCCATTGTCGGCGTTTCAGGACAGGCAGGCGCATTTACCCCCGAAGTTCTTGAGGCAATGGCGGAATGCAATGAAAGGCCCGTTGTGTTTGCCCTGTCCAACCCCACCTCCAATTCCGAATGCACGGCACAAGAGGCATATAAACATACAGATGGCAGAGCTGTTTTCGCAAGCGGCAGTCCTTTTGAGCCTGCGGAGATAAACGGAAAAATCTATGAGCCGGGGCAGGGAAACAACGCCTATATTTTCCCCGGCATCGGTCTGGGAGTCATTGCTTCCAAAGCCCGGCATGTTACCGAGGAGATGTTCCTGACTGCTGCCGGAACGCTTGCCGCCAAAGTATCCGATGCGGATTTGAAAAAGGGGAGTATTTATCCCCCTTTGAATCAGATACGGGAAGTCTCTGCGGATATTGCAACGGCAGCGGCAGAAATAGCTTACAGATGCGGACTTGCCGGAATGCCCGAACCTGATGATCTGCCGGGATATATCCGGTCACAGATGTATCAGCCGGTTTATCAGAATTATATCTGAAAAAGTTTTACCCTTTGCAACAGCGATATTTCATGCCTGCCCTGCAACCCGTAATGGAAAACCGCGCTCCGGAACACTCCGGAGTGCTGAAATGCCTGATTTTATAACCTGATTTTATAATAAATGGTTTATAGTGATCCGCTTTCGGTTTTTTACGGCATATTTTCCGCATATATGCCGCATTCCGCTTTCAGATATCTGTCTGTGCATGTCTGTGTGCGTCTGCGGCAAAAAAACAAAAGCGGATCAGTATAGCATACTGACCCTCAACCTTAAAAACGGAAGACCGGAAATGACAAAGACAAAAATTATCTGCACCATCGGTCCCTCAAGCGGGACCCCGGAAATTATCAGAAACCTGATTGAAAACGGCATGAATGTTGCCCGGCTGAATTTTTCACACGGCACCCACGAAGAACACAAAGAAAAAATTCGTATCATCCGGATGATCTCCGAAGAATTGGGAAAACCGGTTGCGATTTTGCAGGACCTTTGCGGTCCCAAAATCCGGGTGGGCAATATCTGTGAGCCGGGCATCCGGCTTGATCCGGGGCAAACATTTATTTTAAGCGTTGATCCGGCAGCCTGCGGGCAGAATCGGGTTTCGGTTTCTTATCCCGCGCTTGCCGCGGACGTCAAAATCGGAGACAGAATTCTTCTGGCTGACGGAATGCTGGAATTAGTGGTAAAAAACACGAGCCGGACAGAAATTCACTGCCAGGTGATTACCGGCGGCGTTCTGACTTCGCATAAAGGCATCAATCTGCCCACAGGAACAATCAAAGCCGCGGCGGTCACGGAAAAAGACAAGGCTGATCTGATCTTCGGCTTGCAGCATGATGTGGATTATGTTGCACTTTCTTTTGTGAGAGCTTCGGATGATATTTTCAAGCTGAAAGAAATTATCAAACAGCAACACAAAGATACGCCGGTCATTGCGAAAATCGAAAAGCACGAGGCATTGGACAATATCAGCGAGATCATGGCGGCATCTGACGGGATCATGGTGGCGCGCGGCGATCTGGGCGTGGAGATTCCGCTGGAACATGTTCCGGGTATTCAGAAAATGCTCGTCAGGCGCGCCAATTCCATGGGAAAGCCTGTCATTATCGCAACACAGATGCTTCGCTCTATGGTCAATTCGCCCCGCCCCACACGGGCAGAGGCAACGGATGTGGCAAATGCGGTGCTTGACGGCGCAGATGCGGTGATGCTTTCCGAAGAAAGCGCGAGCGGAGATTATCCGGTGGAAGCGGTTCGCTTCATGGTTCGGATCGCTTCGAGCGCCGAGGAGAATTTTCCGCATGAGAAATACCTGAAGCTTCTGCCCGAAAAAGAGATTGCGGAGTCCGTTGCCCATGCTTCCTGCATTCTGGCAGATCATTTGGACGCCAAAGCAATTGTGGCAACGACGCGCTCAGGTTTTACCGCTATGCAGATTTCACGTTTCAGACCCAAATCCGGGATTATCGCGCTCTCGCCGGAGAATAAAACGATCCGGCGGCTGGCGCTTTACTGGGGCTGTTTTCCGAGTTTTGTCCCGGAGACCCGGAATACCGACGAGCGGATTGAGAAATCTGTCGTGTCCGCCATCGGGACAGGCAATGTTTCAGAGGGAGATTTGGCGGTGATTACCACCGGACATCCGGTATGGGCTGCGGGAACTACGAATATGCTGCGAGTCATAAGGCTGTAAGGGTAAGCAGCGGTTAAACAGAAATTTGTGCAACATTCGTGTAAAAATTTGTGTTCATTCGTGGCGGGAAAAAACACCGCAATCTTTTTGCCACGAACAGACACAAATTTCCCACGAATTGAAAAACACGAATTAAGAACTTAAACCCTCACGAATATTTGGTTTAATTTTATAATTAATTTGTGCGACATTCGTGTAAAAATCTGTGTTCATTCGTGGCGGAAAAAAACACCGCAATCTTTTTGCACAGAAATCCCCCCTGCCCCCTTTAGAAAAGGGGGAATTTTTTTCATTTTTTATCTGTCTGATTTCTAATCATATTTCATTCGTTATAAGATATTTTTAAAATTGTG
>JAIFKL010000240.1 GCA_020049595.1 Desulfobacteraceae bacterium | reverse complement strand
ACTGCCCGTTTTCTCTGCTGTTTTTGCGGAACATGCCCTCTTTAGTCATGTAACCGTTTTCATCTGTATCACCGACACGCTTCCGGTATTCCTCCCTGTTTTCGGAAAAGTTGTCAGGATAGATAAAAGAATCATTGCCGGTATTGTAGGGCGGGTCTATGTAAATCATCTTAATCTTAGCGAAACAGCTTTTTTGCAGCACTTTCAGCACTTCTAAATTTTCCCCTTCGATAAAGATGTTTCCGGTTTCCTCGAAGTTCACAGATTCGTCTTTTGCCGGAATCAGTGTTTTGCTGCTCGGCGCCTGCAAGATTTTGAAAGCATCGCTTTTTCCCGCCCAGTTCAGCACATAGCGTTCATTGCTGAAATTTATATCTTCTCCTAGCGCGGCTTTCAGCTTTTCCCAGTCTGCTTTTCCTTCGGTAAAAACTTCCGGCAGAATTGCCTGCAACTGTTTCAGCTTTATTTCATGCGGGCTGAGACTTTTTCCGTCCGTCATATTTACTTTACGCCTCTGTTATTTTTTCAGTTCTGTACCGTCAGTGCGGCAGTCGGTCTGCGGGACCGGCGCATCGCCTTTGTTATCATAATAAATCACCCGCTTGTTTGTTCTTGCGGCTTTCACGCCTGCCCGCTTTGATCCGCCGCATTCTTTCATTTTTTTATTTTACTTTTAATTAAGTGAGTTGTATTCAATTTATATGATTATATAACAGAATCCTGTGAAAACTACAAGCACATTTATTCATAAAAAATAAAATTGAAGGGTGTTGTCGGGAGGTTATGCTATTGAAATCTGTGCGGAGAAGCCTGCGGATGGGGCGGCACGGTATTCATGCAGGGCGGACATATTTATGCCCGCCCTGCGTGAATACAAAAGTCAAACATATCAAAGACACAAAATTTTATTCGGAAATATTCAGGCAATTAATATCATTCAGTTTTGGAACTGATTTCAGGATATTAAATTTTTATCGGATTAAATATTATAAAAATCATATAGTTACATTATGCGCTCCCAAACGTCTGATAAAAATGCTTGACAATGTTTTTTTCTCTTGATAAAAAAGAAACTATTGTTAATCAGACGCAGACAATTTCTATGAAAAATAATTCTATCATTATCAACCTTATCAGCTTAATTATTATCGTACTCGTTGTCGTGATTCTTCCCGACTTCGAGGAAAGCGGTTGATATTGATTGAGTCTTATAAAATTTTATTTAATAAAATCAATAAGAAATCCCTTATCAGCCGCAAAAGCTGGTAAGGGATTTTTTTTTGCACAATCTATTCTCAACTTGGAGCCAAAATGAAAAGCGACAGTGTAAAAAAAGGAGTCGAAAGAGCGCCCCACCGTGCCTTGTTCAAGGCAATGGGATATACAGATGCGGAAATCCGAAGACCGCTCATCGGCATTGCCAATTCGGCAAACACGATCATTCCGGGTCATGTGCATCTGAACAACATCGTGGCTGCCGTAAAAGCGGGCGTTTATATGGCAGGCGGAACTCCCATCGAATTTGGAACTATCGGCGTATGCGACGGTATTGCCATGAATCATGTGGGCATGAAATATTCATTAGCAAGTCGGGAACTGATTGCGGATTCTGTTGAAGTCATGGCAACCGCGCACGCATTTGACGCCTTAGTCATGGTTCCCAATTGTGACAAAATTGTACCCGGAATGCTAATGGCTGCCGCACGCCTCGATCTGCCGACCCTTGTTGTCAGCGGCGGTCCCATGCTGGCAGGGAAAATGAAAACTGAAAATTCCGAATTTAAGGACATTGACCTGATCAGCGTTTTTGAAGCGGTGGGCGCGTGCTTCTCCGGGAAAATGTCCGAGGCGCAGCTTGCCTGTGTGGAAGATGCGGCGTGTCCGACCTGCGGCTCCTGCGCGGGAATGTTCACGGCAAATTCCATGAACTGTCTCACCGAGGCAGTGGGCATGGGCTTGCCCGGAAACGGCACGATTCCTGCGGTCATGGCTGCCCGTATCCGTTTGGCAAAAGAAGCCGGAATGCAGATTATGAAGCTTTGGGAACAGCAGATCACCTCCCGGAAAATTATGACGGAAAGCGCTTTCAGAAATGCGCTGACCATGGACATGGCGCTGGGCTGTTCCACCAATACCGTGCTTCATCTGCCCGCGATTGCAAAAGAAGCCGGCGTCAATATTGACCTGAATCTTGTCAATGAAATCAGCAAGATTACGCCGCATCTGTGTTCGCTCAGTCCCGGAGGCAAGGATCATCTTGAAGACCTGAACCGCGCCGGCGGCATTTTTGCTGTGATGAAAGTGCTTTCCCGCGCCGGCATGATTCGTGAAGACTGTCTCACGGTTACAGGGAAAACGGTCGGCGAAAATATAAAGGAAGCGCAGATATTGGACAGCAATGTGATTCGGTCTCTGGAAAATCCCTATCATAAAGAAGGCGGGCTGGCAGCATTGTTCGGCAATCTTGCGCCCCAAGGATGCGTGGTCAAACAGGTTGCGGTGCTGGAAGAAATGATGCGTCACGAAGGACCCGCCAAAGTTTTTGACTCCGAAGAAGACGCATCCAAAGCCATTATGGACGGCAAAATCAGCAAAGGCGATGTGGTGGTTGTCCGCTACGAGGGACCCATGGGCGGTCCCGGAATGCGGGAAATGCTGACGCCCACCTCTGCCATTGCGGGCATGAAATTGGACGCGCATGTCGCGCTGATTACGGACGGACGCTTCTCCGGCGGCACCCGGGGCGCATCTGTCGGGCATATCTCGCCGGAGGCGATGCAGGGCGGACCTATTGCCGTTGTGCGGGACGGCGACCGGATTGCGATTGATATTCCCGGAAAAGCCGCCCCCGCCGAGAATTACTCAGGGCTATATGGCAAGATATGCGAGAATGGTGTCGTCCGCAAGCAGGGGAGCGGTTGTTAATTGAGAAGTGAGAATTGAGAAGTGAGAAATAGGAAAGGATGAATTATGGAACTCACAGGCGCACAGATTCTGATGCTTATGCTTAAATCAGAAGGGGTTGATACCATTTTCGGCTACCCCGGAGGGGTGGTGCTTGAGATTTATGATGAACTCAGCAAAACAGATATTCGCCATATTCTGGTTCGCCACGAGCAGGGCGCGGTTCATGCGGCAGACGGCTACGCGAGAGCCGGGGGCAGAGTCGGCGTCTGTCTCGTGACTTCGGGCCCTGGCGCAACTAACACCGTAACGGGCATTGCTTCCGCGTATTGCGATTCGATTCCTCTTGTCGTATTCACAGGGCAGGTTCCCACGCATCTGATCGGAAATGATGCGTTTCAGGAAGTTGATATTGTGGGCATTACCCGCCCCTGCACCAAACACAATTTTCTTGTGAAACACACAGAGGATTTGCCGAGAATTATCAGAGAAGCCTTTTATATTGCCCGCTCGGGACGGCCCGGTCCCGTGCTGGTGGACCTTCCCAAAGATGTGGGAAGTAAAAAGATAAAATTTGAGATGCCAGGAGAAGTCAAACTCAGGTCTTATAATCCGACATACAATCCCAATATCCGGCAATTACATAAGGTCATGGAACTTGTCGAGAAAGCCGAAAGACCCATGATTTTTGCCGGCGGGGGCGTGATTCTCTCCAAAGGCTCGAAAGAACTGACTGAATTTGCAAAGAAAACACAGATTCCGGTGACGACATCGCTCATGGGATTGGGCGCGTTTCCGGGGTCGGATCCGCTGTGGCTCGGCATGATCGGAATGCACGGCACATTTCGGGCAAACATGGCAACCGGCGCGTGCGATCTGATGATTGCTGTCGGCGTGCGTTTTGACGACCGCGTTACCGGAAAAACCGATACCTTTGCCTCTCAGGCAAAGATTGTGCATATTGACATTGATCCGACTTCTATCCGAAAAAATATACCGGTAACAATTCCGGTGGTGGGGGATTGCAGAATTGCGCTCGAGAATCTCAGCCGCCTCGCTGATGAAGCGAAATTCGGGGATTTGCAGAAAAAAAGAAAACCATGGCTCGATCAGATTGTTGACTGGAAAAGCATGAGGCCGCTTGACTACCAGCAGGACAGAAGCGGCCCCATCAAACCGCAGTATGTGATTGAAAAGCTTTATGAACTGACCAAAGGCGAGGCAATCATCACCACCGAAGTGGGGCAGAATCAGATGTGGACAGCCCAGTATTATCATTTTGAACGTCCCAGCCGTTTTATCACTTCCGGCGGACTGGGATGTATGGGCTTTGGTCTGCCTGCTGCCATCGGCGCACAAGTTGCCTGCCCCGGCGATCTGGTGGTGGATGTGGCCGGAGACGGCAGCATTCAGATGAATATTCAGGAAATGGCAACGGCTGTGCAGCATAAACTTCCGGTAAAGATTGTGATTCTGAACAACGGTTATCTCGGTATGGTGAGACAATGGCAGGAGTTGTTTTACGGAAAGAGATATTCGCATACCTGCATGAGCTGCGCTCCGGATTTTGTCAAACTTGCCGAAGCTTACGGTGCCGTAGGCTTACGCGCCACCCAGCCGAGCGAAGTCGTGCCGGTGCTTAAAGAGGGACTTTTCTCTTCCGAAACCGTTATCATGGATTTCAGAGTCGCGAGCGAAGAAGGGGTTTATCCGATGGTGCCGGCAGGCGCGCCGATTACCGAAATGCTGCTAGTGTAAAAATTGAGAATTGAGAATTGAGAATTGAGAATTGAAAAGTGACGAATTGAAAGATAGGACAAAGCAGTTTGCACATCGCTGTGTTAAATTGGCAACGGCTCTGCCTCAAACAAGTCTCGGCAGGCATGTTAAAGGGCAACTCATCAGATGCGCCACATCGGTTGCCAGCAATTATCGTGCGGTGTGTCTTGCTCAGTCAAAAGCAGCTTTTATATCAAAAATAAGTATTGTTTTGGAAGAAGCTGACGAATCTTATTCCTGGCTGGAATTTGTCATTGATGAAAATTTATTAAAAAAGCAACTCGTTGAACCCTTGTTAAAAGAAGCAGGGGAATTGACTGCAATATTTCTATCATCAAGAAATACAGCCAGAAAAGAGAAAAACGAATATTGAGAGGGCGACCTATTTCTCAATTCTCAATTCTCAATTCTCAATAAAAAGGGCTATGATTATGAAAGAAGACAAACACGTACTTTCAATGCTGGTTGACAACGAGCCGGGCGTGCTTTCCAGAGTCGCGGGCTTGTTCAGCGGGAGAGGATATAATATTGAAAGCCTTTGCGTCGCGGAGACGATGGACCCGCAGATTTCAAGGCTGACCATCGTTACCAAGGGAAATGAGCCGATTATCGAGCAGATTAAGAAGCAGTTGAACAAGCTGATCAATGTCATCAAAGTATTTGAAATGACAGGGCAGGATTATGTTCAATTGGAACTGGCGCTGATCAAAATTTACGCAAAACCCGAAAATCGTGCTGAAATTCTGCGGATTGCAGATATTTTCAAGTGCAAAGTGGTGGATGTGGGACAGGAATACTACACCATCGAAGTTACCGGAGACGAAGGCAAACTCTCTGCTTTGCTGAATCTGCTGAAACCCATCGGCATCAAGGAAATCGCAAGGACCGGCATTGTCGCGCTGTTCCGAGAAGCCAAGTGAATTGAGAAGTGAGAATTGAGAATTGAAGTTCTCACCTGCTCTGAAAAGGAGATTTACATGTCCGGACAAATTGTGGCGTTCCATGAAGTTTTAGATATGGTTGAGTCTTTACCGGAAGATCAGCAGGAATATCTTGTAGATATTGTCCGCCGCAGGTTAAACGAACACGGGCGGCAGATGATTGCAGAAAGAATTAAAGAGGCAAGAGAAGAATATGCCAGAGGCGAAGTGAAAACAGGCAGTGTGGACGAGTTGATGAGAGAACTTTTGGAATGAGAAAGCTTATCTGGGGAAAAACCTTTGTAAAGGCTTTCAAGCGGACGATAAAAAAGCATCCGAATCTGCGTGGCGATATTGAAGAAGTTTTGAGGGTGATGATGGAAAATCCCTTTGATCCTCAACTGGCAACTCATAAACTCAAAGGAAATTTAGCAGGTACATGGACATGCAGTGTCGGATATAATATGAGGATAATCTTTGATTTTATTAAGAACAAACAAGGGGAAGATGACATTTTTCTGCTTGAAATCGGCGTACATGATGAAGTTTATTGATGCAGCAATCTGGATTCAGTAAAAATATTTTTTAAGGAGAAATAAAATGGCAAAGATAGATTTCGGCGGCGTGCTGGAAGAAGTGATCACATCTGATGAATTTTCTCTGGAAAAAGCCAGAGAAATTCTTAAAAATGAAACGGTTGCAGTTATCGGCTACGGTGTTCAGGGACCTGGACAGGCAATGAACATGAGAGATAACGGCGTCAACGTCATCATCGGACAGCGGCAAGGCGGCAAGTCGTGGGAAAAGGCTGTCGCAGACGGATTTGTTCCGGGCAAAACGCTGTTTCCCATCGAAGAAGCAGCCAAAAAAGGCACGATCATTCAATACCTTCTTTCGGACGCCGGGCAGGTTTCAAGCTGGCAGAAGCTGAAAGCCTGTCTGAATGAAGGCGATGCGCTGTATTTCTCGCACGGCTTCGGCATTGTGTATAAAGAGCAGACCGGCATCATTCCGCCGAAAAATGTGGACGTGATTCTGGTTGCGCCCAAAGGCTCAGGGCGCACGGTCCGCACCAATTTTCTGAACGGCAGCGGCATCAATTCAAGCTTTGCCGTTCATCAGAATTTCACAGGCAGAGCCAAAGAAAGAACGCTTGCGACCGGCATTGCCATCGGCTCCGGCTATCTTTTCTCTACGACTTTTGAAAAAGAAGTGTATAGCGACCTGACCGGCGAGCGGGGCGTTCTCATGGGATGTCTCGCGGGCGTTATGGAAGCCCAGTACAGTCTGCTGAGAAAACACGGACACAGCCCCAGCGAGGCATTTAACGAGACAGTAGAAGAACTGACTCAAAGCCTCATTCGCTTGGTTGCGGAAAACGGCATGGACTGGATGTTCGGGAATTGCAGCACCACCGCGCAGCGGGGCGCGCTGGACTGGTCTCCGAAATTCCGGGATGCGGTCGCGCCGGTGTTCAAAGAACTGTATGAAAGCGTCATATCCGGCAAAGAGACCAAACGGGTTCTTGACCTGAACAGCGCGGCAGATTATCGCGAGAAACTGCAAGTAGAATTAGATGAGATCAAAAATTCCGAAATGTGGAAAACGGGCGCGGCGGTTCGGGCTTTGAGGCCTGAAAATCGGAAAAAATAGTGGCGGGTTGCAGGTTACAGGGAGCAGGTTACAAGTGACAGGGAGCAATCAGCGATACAACCCGCAACCTGCAACCTGCAACCTGCCCCCTGCTACATGAAACAAACAAAATTTTGGGAGATAAAAAAATGGAACCGATACTTTTATACGACACCACCCTGCGGGACGGAACACAGGGCGAAAACATCAATTTTACAGCAGAAGAAAAAGTCAAAGTTGCCCGGCGATTGGATGATATTGGCATTCACTACATTGAGGGCGGCTGGCCCGGTTCCAATCCCAGAGACAAGCAGTTTTTTGATTTGGCGAAAAAAATTAAATTTAAAAACGCCCGGCTGACGGCATTCGGCTCGACGCGAAAGCCTCATATCTCTGCGTCCGAGGACCAAAATCTGAAGGCATTGCTTGAAAGCGGGACGCCCACAGTTACGATATTCGGAAAAACATGGGACCTTCATGTAGAAAAAGTCATGGAGAATACGCTGGAAGAAAATCTGCGGATGATAAAGGAAAGCGTGGCTTATCTCAAGGAAAACAACCGTGAAGTCATCTACGACGCCGAGCATTTTTTCGACGGCTATAAAAACAATAAAGCATATACCTTAGAGACTTTGACAGCCGCCATAGAAGGCGGCGCTGACATGGTTGTTCTCTGCGATACAAACGGCGGCACACTGCCCTTTGAACTTGAAGCCATTATCAATGAAATCGCTTTGCCGGTTAAATTCGGCGTTCATACGCACAATGACTGCGGATTGGCGGTGGCAAATGCCATCAGCGCGGTGAGATGCGGCGCGGTCATGGTTCAGGGTACTATCAACGGGTACGGCGAAAGGTGCGGAAACGCCGATTTGACTTCAATTATACCGATTCTTTGCACGAAAATGAATTGCCCCTGCATCTCTGACGAAAATCTGAAAACTCTGCGAAAGCTTTCCAGATTCGTGAGTGAAACCGCGAACATGATTCCTCTGTGCAGCAGACCTTTTGTCGGGAAAAGCGCGTTTGCCCACAAAGGCGGCATTCATGTCAGCGCCATCATCAAAGAACCCAGAGCTTATGAACACATCAACCCTGATTTGGTCGGAAACAGCAGGCGGGTTTTAGTCTCCGATCTTTCCGGCAAAAGCAACGTGGAATACAAAGCAAAAGAAATGGGCATTGATCTGGGGACAAACGGCTATGACAGCCGTAAGATAGTTGAAGCAATCAAGATATTAGAATCTCAGGGCTATCAGTTTGACGCGGCGGAAGGTTCATTCAAAATTCTGTTAGAAAAAATTACGGAACAGTTCAAGCCCATCTTTGATCTGGAATCTTTCCGGGTAACGATTGAAAAGAACAAGAATTTTCCGTGCAGCGCTTACGCCACCATCAAGATTTCCGTAGGCGGCAAAGAAGAGATAACGGCTGCCGAAGGCAACGGCCCGGTCAGCGCGCTGGACAACGCGCTGCGAAAGGCGCTGGGCAAATTTTTCATGGATATTGATGACATGCAGTTGGTTGACTTCAAAGTCCGTGTTATTGACGGACGGGAGGGAACCGCGGCAAAGGTGCGGGTGCTGATTGAATCACGGGATCAGGATCATATTTGGAGTACTATCGGCGTTTCGGAAGACGTGATTGAAGCCAGTTGGCAGGCGCTGGCAGACAGTTTTCATTACAAACTCGCATTTCCGGCAACATCTCTGAACGGAAAAGCCTTGGAAAACTGATTGTTGTTTTTTATGTAGGGTGGGCATGGAATCAATGCCTTTAAGTTAAGGGCGGATACGCCCGCCCAGGCTGAAAACAGATATTCCCTCTCCCCTCGGGGAGAGGGTCAGGGTGAGGGGAAAAGCAGGGACATCCGCCGCGCCCCTCACCCCCGCCCTCTCCCCGGAGGGGAGAGGGAGAGTTTCTTAACTTAATGGCATTGGGGCATGAAATGCCCACCATACCGTGAACATCCAAGACATAATTTGTGATTTTAACTCTATGGTGGGCATCAAATGCCCACCCTACTGAGCAATAGCTTATGATGAGCTATGCTGGAGAAATCTCTTGAGAATGAACGAGGGAACCAACGCCGCAGGAACTACGCGTTATAGCGTCCTGCGGCCCATGCTTATAGGATTTTGCTCTTAGCTGTTTAAGTAGTCTCGTTCCCACGCTCTGCGTGGGAATGCAGAGGGAACGCTCCGCGTTTCGATTTCGATGAAATTCTCCTTTTGTAAAGGGGGATTACGCAGTTGAGTTAATTTAAAAAAAATGAGCAAATGAAAAAAGGAGCAAAACCATGAGTGATAGAGTCTATATTTTCGATACGACATTGAGAGACGGTGAACAGTCCCCCGGGGCGAGCATGAATGCGGCTGAAAAACTGCGCCTTGCCATGCAGTTGGAGAAATTGGGCGTTGATGTCCTGGAAGCCGGGTTTCCCGCGGCATCCGACGGCGATTTCGATGCGGTTGCCCAGATTGCCAGAAAATTGAAAACAACCGAAGTCGCAGGGCTTGCCCGCGCATCCAAAGCAGACATTGACCGTGCATGGGGAGCGGTGCAGCACGCGGCAAAGCCGAGAATCCACACCTTTATTGCTACGTCCGACATTCATCTGGAATACAAGCTGAAAATGACTCGCGATGAAGTCGTAAAAGCCGCTGTCGAAGCGGTCAGATACGCCAAATCGCTCACGGAAAATGTGGAGTTTTCCTCAGAAGACGGCTCCAGAAGCGACAGAGATTTTCTGTGCAGGGTTTTTGAAGCCGCGATTGAGGCGGGCGCAAAAGTCGTCAATCTGCCGGATACAGTGGGATACGCCATCCCCGAAGAATTTGGCAATCTGGTAAAGTATGTGATGACGCATACGCCCAACATTCACAAGGCAATTCTGAGCGTTCACTGTCACAACGATCTGGGTCTTGCCACAGCCAATACGCTGGCGGCAATCAGCGCGGGCGCACGACAGGCGGAAGTGACGATCAACGGTATCGGAGAAAGAGCCGGGAATACCTCGCTGGAAGAAGTAGTCATGTCGCTGCACACCAGACCCAATTATCTCCCCATGTCAACGAATATCAGGACAGAGGAGATTTATCCTACCAGCCGTCTGGTCAGCATGATCACCGGTATTATCGTGCAGCCGAACAAGGCGATTGTGGGCGCGAATGCTTTTGCTCATGAAGCGGGCATTCATCAGGACGGCGTGCTGAAAAATCCCATGACTTATGAGATTATGAAGCCTGAAACCATCGGTCTGAACCGGAACAAACTCGTGCTGGGCAAGCATTCGGGTCGTCATGCCCTTCGCTCGCGTCTGAAAGAGTTGGGATATGATCTCTCCGATGAGGAATTGAATATTGTTTTCACGAAATTCAAAGAACTCGCGGATAAGAAAAAGCATGTGGTGGACGAAGACTTGGAAGCCATTGTCACCGAAGGCATTCTTCGGACTGCTGAAATTTTTGTTCTTGAATATCTGCATGTTATCAGCGGAACAACGGTGATGCCTATGGCAAGCGTACAGCTTTCCGTCAACGGACGCTCCGTGAAAGGCGCGGGCTACGGCAACGGTCCCATTGACGCCGCGTTTAACACCATTGCCAAGCTGACCAATGCGGAAGCGGAACTCCTGCGCTTTTCCGTAAACGCCATCACCGGCGGCACGGACGCAATGGGGGAAGTGAACGTGAGACTGAAAGAAAACGGGCTAGTTGCTTTGGGCAAAGGTGCCGACCCCGATATTATCACTGCCAGCGCCAAAGCATATATCAACGGACTCAACCGGCTGGAATATCTGAAATCCCATCCGGTTCAGTCCGCACAGATGTGATAGAAATAAAATGAAATTTTCTCGTTACGAGGCTCTGCCTCGTAACGCACGGCTGCCTCTGTAGAACGGGTTTAAAACCCGTTTTACGAGGCAGACCATCATAAGATTCAACATATTGAAATTATGTAAATTTTTAATTTTTTTTCCCAGAAGGTAGAATATTCCTCCTTTCAAATACACCCTTCACCCCATTGACTTATCTTTGAATCACAAATACATTTGCCATCAAGACATGTCGAGGTTTTTTATTTTAAAGAGAACAGACCCGAAATGTTGATTGGGAATGAGATACTGTATAGCTCAAAGGGGAAATAAACCCCCCCTTAATACTCCCTCCACCCCATTGACTTATTTCTGAGTCAGAAGTAAATTATTATCAGGTTGGACATTAAAACTGAATAAAATAGGAGGGAATTTATCATGGCAAGACATATTTATCTTCATGGACAAAAGCTGATGCTGATTCTCGGCGCGCTGCTGCTGGCAATCCTTTGGCTGTGTCCGGTGCTGTATGCTCAGGACACGCCGCGGGAGAAGCTTGAGAAATCTTTGCATCTGGTCAGCAAATCCTTTGAAATGGCAAATTATGCCCAGGAAAGCGATATAACGCTGATTCAGAAATCTCATGATTTGACTAAACAGGCAATAACGCTGATTAACGAAGTCATCACCGAGGCTGAAAACACGGGCAGCACAGAACTGAAAACAGCGGCTGTAACAGCGTTGAACAGCATAGCGCCGGTTTTCACGCAACTTATCAACACTGCTCAGGCAATATTCAACAAGAATGCTGAGATGGCAGTTGAGGCTGAAAACAGCGGAAACACTGCCCAGATGCAGGAAAAATACGAAGCGGCAAAAGGAGCAGTGGTTTTTATTTCCAAGATCGCTGACGATGCCTTGAGCATCGGGGATTCGCTTTCCGCTATGGCGTATCAGTCTGTAAATATCGCTAATGCGGGGCTGGCGGGTTCCGTCAAAATGGCTGCGAATAATTTTAAAGAATTATTCCAAAATATCAATGCAATAGCGAAGTATATCGCACAGACCGGCAATCATTCGGATATTATCGGGATTACGAATCACATACAGGAAGATGCCGGCGAAGCTGAGAAGAAGTATGATACGATTGTTGCTGTTGCATCCTCTGTCGGCGGTTCAGCCGGAAACGGAAACAATGTTCCTCCTCAGGAAATCGGCGTCAATCGCCCCTGGCCCTTTCACTGGAACTATCTGCCTTTGACAGACAAACAGCGTAAAGACAAAGATGTGCCGATTCAGGATACAGAACCGGCAAGCCCCTTCGGGGCAAAATAATTTTCAAAACAATGCACACTGTTTTACCGAGAAAAATTCTGGCAGTGTCTTAATTGTTGTGTTTAATATGGCTTATTCTTACCACCGTCATAATCTGAGCTTTCCGAATTTTCAGTAAAACGATTTTGCAAATCGTTTTTCCGATAAAACGGTTTGCAAAACCGTTTTACAAAAGCGCAGATTATGCCGGTGGGCAGTATATACGAAATTGAAACACTGTCAGAACTTTCTCTGATTCGGATAATGCTGAAAGGGGTAATCAACTATGAAATTACAATGGCTATCTGTAGGATACCTTATTCTTGTTATGATGCTTTTTTCCCATACAACAGGACTTGCCGCCGGCGGAACCACTCTTGAACCCATGATAACAATAGGTTCGGAAAATAGAGAAAATACGGATTCTCAAGATACAGGCACTAAAAAGAGCGGCATCGTCATAAAGCCCATGATAACCGTCAGTTCGAGAATGGACAGCAATTTCTACAAGACGGAATCTGATGAGAAAAATGTTTATACCCATCTTCTTCAACCGGGAATCACAGCAGGTTATGAAACCCCTAAAAGCAGTTTTATGGCGAACTACTTACTCAACGCCCTTTTTTACACCGGCGACAATGATGAAGACAACTATATGGGACATACCTTCAATCTGTCAGCGAGAACAAGGCCTTTTGCCAGACTGCTTCTCGGCATAGAAGATTCATATTATATGACTCGTGACGGGGCGCAGGCAGACAATTTCAGCAACTCGGTGGACAGAGAGAAGTATTTTATCAACCATTTGACGCCTATGCTGTTATATGAATTCGGAAATAAGTTCTCCGTGGGGCTGCGCTATCGGAATACAATGACCGGCTATGATGAGCTCGATATTAAAGATTCTTCCGAACACAGAGGAATGCTTGATCTGATTTATAACTTTACACCGACACTGGCGTTTGATCTTCAATACCAGCGTTGGCAAAGAGATTACGATGATCCGGCAACTTCCGATTATGTCTCGGATCAGCTCAAGCTTATTTTTGCAAGACAGTTCAGAAATTTTTCCTTTGAACTCGGCGCAGGTTATCAGACACGGCGTTTTGATGACAGCACCTTGGATGATCTCGGATTGTTTACTTATCGGATCACGCTTGAAGGGCAATATCCGGCGCTTCCCGCGCCCAGACGGAGTTATATCTCATTTGTTGCGGAGCGGAACTATAATGATTCAGGTGTCGGAGACAGCTATTTCAAAGCACATCAGTTTACATTAAGCGCGGGCAGAATTTTCAGAGATAAAATAAGCACGAAAATCGAAGGCAGATACAGAATAAGCGATTATGAAATGTGGCTCGGCGGACGGGAAGACAACACATACAGCATTTCAGCCGGTCTCGGTTATATCTTTAACGAAAGACTGTCGCTGAACGCCGAAGCGGGGTATGAAAATCGGGATTCCAGTATCAATCAGTATGATTATAAGAATACCTACATTATGGGGAATGTTGATTTCCGTTATGATCCGAGTACCCGTTAAACTTGGAGGTTATCAGTTGTTGACGGCATGGAGAAAGAGACGATATGAGCTATCAAAAAATTATGAAAACAATAATGAGCATTCTTTTTGCGGTTCAGATGTTCCTGATATTTCAGGGAAATGCCGATGCACAGGATGAATATTTCATCGGGCCGAGAGATGTTCTTACTCTGAGTATTTATGCCGGCGGAGAAAAACAGCAGGAAGTCATTGTAACGGTCAGCAGCAGCGGAATGATCAGTGTTCCTTTCATCGGTCAGATTAAAGCCGAAGGATTGACAACTGCCCGGTTGGAAGCTGCTATCGCCGAACCGCTGGAAAGGAATTATTTTGTCAACCCGGAGGTAAGCGTCCGTATCACGGAATATCACAACCTTCGATACCATATTTCAGGTGCGGTCAAGTTACCGGGATTGTACGAAATGACTTCAAAACCGACCCTGATGCAGCTCATTGCCGAAGCCGGCGGCGTTATGCCGGATCGGGGCAATACAGCCTATATTCTGCGGAATGCGACAGAGCAGATACAGGAAGACAAGGATGTTGAAAATCTGCTCTCTAAAAAAGAGCCGAAAAAGGTGGATTTAAAGAAACTTTTGGACAGAGGCGATATGAGTCAGAACGAAGTTCTCCAATCCGGCGACGTGGTTTATATTCCTTTTGAAAAATCCATGAATCTGGCTGAATCCAAAATATATGTGGAAGGAGAGATCAAAAGTCCGGGCGTATATAATTATCTCCCGGGACTCACAGCGCTGAATGCCTGCATCATGGCAGGCGGTTTCAGCAAATTCGCCGCGCCGAGCCGCGCCAGAATTGTAAGGAAACAGGAAGGCAAACAGATCATCATTAATATAGACCTCGAAGAAGTGAAGGAAGGAAGAATATCTGATGTTGAACTGAAACCCGGCGATCTGATTAATATTCCTGAAACATGGCTGTGAAGATTGAGAAGTGAGAAGTGAGAAATAAAACACTTCCAATTTCTCAATTCTCAATTCTCAATTCTCAATTTAAAAATTTTTGCAGGAGGAAATATGAATAACAATATGAACAGCCCTGAAATTGAACAGAGCATAGATATTGCTGAATATTACTACATTATTGCCAAGCATAAATGGCTCATCATCGCGTCTTTTATTCTTGTGGTTTCTCTGACAATATTTATCACCTTTCAGATGAAGCCGGTTTATCAGGCAGGCAACACAATGATTATTGAAAAAGACCAGATTGTGTCTCCGCTGACCGGGGAAAAAATGGATTATGAAAGCTATGTCTCTCAGACCCTTACGTTCAATACGCATTTTAAAATGATCACTTCACGGCCGGTTCTGGAAAAAGTAATTGACGAACTGAATCTGGATCAGCCTGAAAAAGCAAAAAAAATGGAAACCAGTTTTCTGAAAGAGTGGATTTCCCGGAACAGAAAAAATTTTCTCTCCCTGATAGGACAGAAAGAGAAAGTGCTGACTCCGGAAGACAAAAAAGCCGCACTGATCGCGGGGCTGGGAGCTAAAATCACTATCAAAGAAGTAAGGGATACGCGTCTGCTGAATGTGAATGTGGAAGATTATGATCCTGATATGGCAAAAGAAATCGCCAATACTCTTGCCGATGTCTATATCAGGTTTAATGCTGAAAGCCGTATGAAATCATCCAAAAATACGCTCAAATGGATGACAGATCAGTTGTATGAGACAAAGCAGAAATTGGAAAAGGCTGAAAAAGATTTTCTGGATTACAAGCAGAACGAAAAATTGTTTTCCATTGAGGGAAAACAGGATGTTACGATAAAAAAAATAGAGGAGTTCAACAATACCTATATTGAAGCGCGCAACAGACGGCTTGAGGTGGATGCAAAGCTGGGAAAGTTAAAACAGCTTCTTAATTCAAGAGGGGAAGTGCTTCATGTCCGCTCTCTTATCGGCAATGCGCTGATTGACAGTCTTTACTCACAGTTGAGTGAAGCAGAGGTGGAGATGAACCGCCTCAGCAGTGTCTTTAAGCCCATGCACCCTAAAATTGTGCAGATGCAGAGCCGGATTGAGGAAACCCGGAAAAAGCTTAATGAAGAACTCAAAAAAGAAATGGAAAATTTAGATGCGGAGCGTTCAGTCCTTCGTACAAGAGAAAAAATTCTGCAAGAGACCATAGACGGTTTTGAAAACGATGCGCTGGCTACCGGCAAAAAGGAACTCCAGTACAGTATTCTTCAGCGGAATGTCACCACGCATCAGAAGCTGTATGATACGCTTCTGTCAAAGATAAAAGAGTCTAACATCGAAGAAAGTCTGGATGTTTCTCCCATACGGGTGATTGAGGACGCTGTGAGGCCTATTTCGCCGGTGAAACCCAAAAAAATGATGAATATTACGCTGGGGGCTGTTTTGGGTCTGATGCTCGGCATTGCTCTCGCATTTTTACAGGAATATATGGATCGCTCTCTCCGTACCGAGGAAGATGTTCAGAAATATCTTGATTTGCCGGTTCTTTCCGTGATTCCGGAAGCAGAGTTGCCGTAGTAGGATATACGGCATCGGTAAAACGACTTTTTAAGTCGTTTTCTATCTGAAACGATTTGGAAAATCGTTTTACCTGCAACTGACAGGCAAATAAGTAC
>JAIFKL010000256.1 GCA_020049595.1 Desulfobacteraceae bacterium | reverse complement strand
TGAGAATCTTATAGGAGCAGTACTGCTTTTTATTCATCATCATAACGATATGATTAAAAAGGAAATCACCGATACTATATGACTACCCATTCCCAAAGGTGTTTTACGGTCAGTTTCCCTTTAAGCAGAGGTACGAACAACGAGCTTAATTCAAACAACTGATTTATCATATGAGCAATCTGCATACATTGGCAGTAATTCTTTGTCGCGGTTATGGAAATCCTTGAATATTTATGACCCAATCCGTATCCGTGATTCTTCTGAATATCAAAACCTTCGTTTTCTGTTTTCCGGCGCATACGCCCGGCTACGGTTATTTCCGGTATTCTGAAATAATCCGCTCCGAGACTGCTTATAAATACAAATCTGGCCGTCTTACCATCTGATTCTCCGACACATTCTGACCGGTTCAGCATAAAACCCTTATAATCAATGTCATTGACATAAGTATGAATGCGGACTGTTTTCTTTTCTCCCTTGCAGATTGTGATCTCACGCCTGTTTTCTTCCGAAAGTTCTTTCAATACTTTCACCTCTTCCCGTACGGAAGGAAGATTTCCGTCTCTGAAACTGATTATGAACTCCCATCCGTTTTCTCCGCAATGCGGACAAATGCCTTCAGTTCGCAGTCCTGCTTATCATAAGGCACTCCGGGATTTTCCGCCCGTTCCGCAGCCGGTGATATACTGAAACCTTTTTCAGTAACAAGCTTCGCTTCGACAACATTATGAAAATATGTCATTTTACCGCTATCGGACTTTCGCGTCAGACAATGCTCGCAATGTCCCTCGTTCACAGTCATCGCATGGCTTCCGTCAGTCACTGTCAGAAAATATTTACCCAATATCCTGTTTTTATGAAAAACTTTCTTCTTTATCAGAATCTTTATCAGCGAGGTTTTCAATTTTTCCAGATATTTTTCATTCATTTTCCTCATAACTTCATCAACCGTATCCGCAGACGGAAAACGGACGCCGAATATTCTTTCATAATTTTTTACAAACTCATCTGTTTCCCTTTCATTATTGAAAGCATTCCGTGAACCTTTCTTGAAGACAAACATCATTATCGAAGCCATTATAAGTTCCGTCAGTTCATAAACTTTCTTTTTCCGACAATCTTCAATTTCTCTGATTTTATCATACAGATCGGGAAAATAATGAAAAATTGCCTTACAAAGTCTGAAAATCAGATTTTTCTTACTTGTTTTTTTTCAATCCTTCTGATATTTCCATTTCGGGGTGCGGTCTTCATAATCTCATTCCTTTCAAAGGGGGTAGTTTGTGATTCTCATAACCGCACCTTTATCATAAAACCTCTTTTCAGAATATAAAAAAAACATCACGAAAAATTTTTTCGGGCTGCTTTTTCATCTTGCCGGATTTATTCAGTTATTCCGTTTATATTTTTTCGCTCTGAATCATTGAAAAAAAGTAGGATGGGCATGAAATGCCAGCCCTACGCACTGAAAGGTGAATTTTCTCTCACAATACTCTCTTTACCCTATTGACTTATTATCCGTTTACGGTTACACAGATAAAATGTTTATTTGTATGATCGGTTCCGATATGCCGGAATCCGAAAATTTTTACAGAGGATTTCATGCCGGATTTTTTTTATAATTTCCAACGCATTCTAAAAAAGGAGGCGCTATGTCTTTTCTTATCAGAAAAATTTATCCGATGCTCAGATACAGCTTTTTTGTATTGCTGGCGATAAGCCTCTGCTCCTGTTCGTTGAGCAGAGGCATAACAGGTTTTCAGCCTGTTGTGCGGAATGAACGACTTGAATTGTCTGAAAATAACACGCAGGACAGGCATCAGGAGGAAATTGCTGCGGAAGATGAAGATTCCGGAGAAGAAGGCGAAGATGTTTTTTCCGATATTGATGATCTGCAAGTCTATGCGGAAAGAATGGGCATATCGCTTGAGGATACGGAAAACAATAAAGCGGAAGTGCAGGATTTGCAGCTTTATGCGGAAAAACCCGGAAATATAGTAAACATACCGCTTCCGACAACAGCATATAATGAAGATGTTACAGGGCATCGGGCGGATTTGAAATCCTGCCTGAAAAGACCGGGCATATCGTCTGAAGCTGCTGAAAACAAAGCGTTGCTTACGGCAATCACGTCATGGATAGGCGTTCCTTACAAATGGGGCGGATGCGGGAAAGACGGTGTGGACTGTTCCTGTTTTGTTCAGGCGATTTACCGGGAAGTTTACGGCATAGATTTGAGCCGTACCTCAAACGGCATATTTGACAATGATCTGGCACCCGCCCGCAAAGAAGATTTGCAGGAAGGCGATATTATCTCTTTCAAAATCAAAGGAGACAGAATTTCGCACATCGGCATCTATCTGAAAAACAACAGATTTGTCCACGTCAGCCGCAAAAAAGGCGTCATCATCAGCAGTCTCGGCAGACCCTATTTTCAGAAGAGATTCCACTCTGCGGGACGTGCGGTAAAAGACCCGAATTACAATATTGCACGGAAAGCGGCACCGTCTTTTGTATCTCCTGCTTTTGTATCCCGCACACAGAAAAGTATAAAACTGTCAGATTTGGTGCTTGTCAAGTCTTTGAGCCAGAAAGCGGATAAGAAAAAACTCACGGTTTCGATGCTTGGCAATCTGCCTGAAAAGGCTGAAAAGCTGTCTGTTGTCAAATAGTTGCGGCAGCGGCTGATTTTCTCGTTACAAGGCTGCGCCTCACAGACTGTCCGGAGGCTCCGGAGTGCTGAAATGAAATTTCTGAAACCCGTGTAGGGTGGGCATGAAATGCCCGCCGTTTATTATATTTAACCGCGAAAGCACGAAGTCTGTTCGAAAGCACGAAGTCTGTTTTTATGTTTCGGCGAAAAACACGAAAGGGCATAACATATTTTCGCGGCTTTCATTCCTTTCGTGTTTTCGTGGTTAAAGATAACAAACGGCGGGGATATTTGTTCTCAGCCCGGGCCCGCCCTGCGGCACCGTTATTTGCAACACTGCAAAAAAAAGATTGACAAAAGGGGGGAAAGTGTGTTTTTATATTTGATCAAATGGTATGCAGATATATCAGATGATAAATCCGGTCATGTCATTTTATCAAATCGGGAGGTGTAAGATGAATACATTCAAAGAGGATCCTTTTCAGAATTACAGGGCTTTTTCCCGTGAATCCTGCGAAGTTCCGATTCTCTATGCGCTCCGCAACACTGAGAGGTATTATGCTGCAAAAATGTACAACAGCAGCAGCTCAGGCATGTACTTTGAATCGGAACACAACGGACTCCGGCGGGGGGCCGAGATTTGTATCCGGATGACGGATTACAAGCCGGATATTTACGGTCCCGAAGTCCGAAACGGTTATCGCGCCGAAGTCAGATGGTGCAGAAAAATACCGAAAGAAGCGGGCGGCAGCCGCTACGGTTTCGGTGTCCGCTTTGTGGTGAATACCTGTGACCAATGCGGCAGAACAGTTGCATACAGCGACATTCATAAAACCGATCAGATGCTTTTTCTGTGTCCGGATTGTTTCAGGAAACTGGAAGAACTGTCCGGGGGTGAAAAAATAAAGGAAAGCATCGAAAACTATCTGATAGGAAATGTGATTTGAATATGTTGACACGCATGAAAAAAAGGGAAACCGGGTTTTCGGCAAACCTCATGCAGAAATATAATTTTTTGCACTCCGAAAACCCCCGGTTTCCGACTTCCTTTTGATAAGAGCAGGCTATTTTTAATTAAGACGGCTTCGGCTTCGGCGCTTTCGGGGGGCTGATCAGCGCCTCACCGTCTAAAATCTGCGTCCCTTCCTGATTGCTGCAAGTGGTTTTTACTTTCACCCGATTTTTTTCAGCATTGATTTCAATTATCTCCACTCGCGCCGTAACAGTATCGCCCATACGGACCGGCGCAAGGAAATTCAGTTCCTGCCGGATATAAATGGTTCCGGGACCCGGCAACTGGTTGGCAAGAATTGCGGATATAAATCCTGCGGTCAGCATACCGTGGGCAATTCTGGTTTTGAAAAAAGTCTTCTGTGCATAAGCCTCGTTCACATGGGCAGGATTGAAATCCCCTGTTATTCCCGCATACAGATAGACATCAGATTCGGAAACTGTCTTTGCAAATTCTGCCGAATCTCCCACTTTGAGTTGAGCAACGGTCTTTCCGATCATTTTCGGTCCTCCTGAATTTTAGAAATGCAGAGACGCACTGCCGTGCGTCTCTACGCATTCCGGTTGTTTTACACTAAAACCACAATCTGTGGCTCCATATTTCTTCTTCGAGGGTTTTCTTGTCTTCCTGAAGCATAAGGTACATGGAGGCGTTTTGGATTGCCAGACCGCCCTGATGCGCCATCGCTGTTGCCATCATAATATCGTCATAGTCGAAATCACGGGGAACATCGCTGTAAAGCCTCAGCACACCGATGACTTCATCTCTGGCGTTGATGGGAACGCTGAGAATCGAGACAATTCCCTCCCTCTTTTTTTCTTCCCGATATTCAACGCCTTCTTCGGTGCCGACATCTTTTACCACAATGGGCCGGTTCCGCAGCGCTTCGGGAATGCCTTTTTCAGCCGACGCCGGTCCTTTGTTGAGATATTCTTCGCTCAGTCCGTAGCTGGCAACTAATTCCAGCGTATTGTTTTCCTGATCTAACAGACGGATTGAACTTGCTTTCACCCCGAGAATTTCGGCAATATCCGCAGACATGATGTGCATGATTTTCTTTATATCTAAGGTGGAATTGATGCTCACAGCCAGATCATGGAAAAGTTCTGCATTCATGCGTCTCCGTTCAGCCATCCGGGCTTTTTCAATGGCAATTCCGCCCTGATTTGCCAGTGCTTTGACAGTCATCACCATATCATTGGGAAAATCTCTTTCCACAGCGCTGAAAACCCGCATGACACCGATCACCTCGCTGCCTGACAGAATCGGGACGCAAAGCATAGAAACAATGCCTTCTTCTCTCATTGCATCCCGATATTGAATACGCTCATCGGTTCTTGCATCCCGGATGATCACTGTATCCCCTTTGAGTGTCTGGCTTATGCTTTTATCCGCAGACACCGGGCCTCTGCCGCAGAAATTTTCGCTCAGTCCGTAGCTGGCAACAATGTCCAATGTCCCTGTGTTTTTATTCAGAAGACGGATAGTTGCACCTTTCATGCCGAATCCGTCGGCAATATCAGATGTCAGAATATGCAGGATTTTTTTGATGTCGAGACTGGAATTGATACTGAACGTCAGATTGTGAAAAAGTTCCGCGTTTTTTTGTATCCGATTCAAAAGCCGGAAATGCTGAATCGCCATTCCGCCCTGTTCGGCAAGGGCAGACAGAAAAGCGACCTCATCTTTGGAAAAATCCCGCTGCATAGCAGTATAAAGCGTCAGGACACCGATTGTTTTGTCGTTTACCGTCACCGGCACCACCAGAATCGAAGCAATCCCTTCGGCTTTTTTCAGATCGTGATTGCCCAGTCGGGGGTCGGTTGTCGCGTCACGAAAGGAAAGATAGCCGCCGGCTTCCATCAGCTTTTTCACTTCTGCCTCAATGTTCATGGGTGTCGAATGCATGTAATTCTCAGACAACCCCTTCTGAAATGTGGCGACAAAAATATCTTTTTGCTCATCTGCCAGAAAAAGACACGCGGCTTTTCCTTCCATGCTCTCAATCGCGCTTTGCACAATGAGATTCAGCAACTCCTCCCTGTTGAAGGTTGTTCCGAATTTTTTGCTTATATTGCAGAAGGTTTTGAAGTAATCTGTTTTAGTTGTCATCTTTTATCTCCTTGCCCTGTCATTTCGCTTTTTTCAGGTCCGGCGAAGCGGGCTTACTTTCTTTTCCGATGATTTTTTTCGGTGAAACATATTTGACGGTTTCACGCCTGATTTTACTGCCCGACGGTGTTCGGGAAGTTTCCGGGGACTTGTCTGTTTTCGGCTCTCCCTCTCTTTCCTTGAGCCACTTTATAATTTTGGGTCCGAACTCCCGCTGGCACTTGGAACTGACATAAATTCCGATATGTCCGGTTTTCAGACAGATATCTTCCGTGTCTTTGCTCCCGACGGCTTTGGTCAGCAGTTCGCAGGCTTCGGGCGGCACTAAATGATCGTACTGACCGTAAAAATTCAGCAGGGGCATGGTGATATTTTTAAGGTCCACCCGGCGTCCGTTCAGTTCCAATTTGTTTTGAATCAGAAGATTTTTCCTGTAACAGTCCGTGACAAACTGGTGAAAGGTGGCCGCAGGCACATCGGGACTGTCAAAAATCCATTTTTCCATTCGGATGAAATTTTCCACAAAATCTTTGTCATCCATATTTTCAAAAAAACCGACATACTTATCCAATATGAGACGGGCAGGATTGAGCAGCAGAAAACCCAGATTCATCAGGTCTCCGGGCATATTGCCGTAGGATTCGCCCATCAGAAAGGCATCGGTATATTTCATCCATACATGAAGCAGCCCTTTGTCCGTGTCGAAATTGGTGGGCGTCACGGTGGTGACAAGATTTTTGATTTTTTCGGGATGCAGCGCCGAATACATCACGCAGAATGCCCCGCCCATGCAGATTCCCATGAGGTTGATTTGGGGGAGACCATGTTTTTTTCTGATAAAATCAACGATATTGTCCATATAGCCGTTCACATGGTCGTCAATGGTCACATATTTGTCCTTGCGGGTCGGATAGCCCCAGTCAACCATATAGACCTCAAGACCGCTGTCAAGAAAAGTCTGCACCACACTTCTTCCGGGCTGAAGATCGAGCATGGTTTCCCTGTTGATCAGCGCATAGACGATCAGCAGCGGATACTTGTGTTTCACCTCGGAAGGCTTGTAATATTTCAGCCCGACCCTGTCTTCTTTATAGACCACCTCGTAAGGCGTTTTGGAAAGTTCCGTGTCAAGGGGACTGAGAAGGACTTCGGAAGCTTTTCGGACTTTTATTTTTGCCTTTCCCGTGGTTTCCGCCAATTTTTTCAGGATAAGATTTACCGCAATATTGGTCTGGCTCATACTCCACCTCCGTCTGCCGTTGCCACTGCTTTTGCAAGATGGCATTATGATGATGATAACAATGACAGAAAACTGTTAATCGCTTATTTCCGACATGCGAATGAACCGCATCGGCGTTTCTGCCTGCCCCGGCTTAAATCAGACGCCCCGGCTTTCTTCCAATTTCCGGGAGAGATCGCTGACCTTTTTTTTAAGTATGTACAGGTCATTGTAAAGTTCATCCATATCCTTGTTCGTGGGAATCGGAAATTCCTTCAGAATATCGTAAAGCACTTCCTGCTTGGCTTCCCTGTATTGGACCAGCGCATTGATGGTATTGTTCATCACTTCGGCATATTCGGGAGATTTGAGCAGGGTCATATAATGACCTTCCAGCGTTTTGATCCACATATTGTAATATTCTTTGAAATTGTCATGGATTTCACCCTTTTCAGCCAGTTGCTCTATTTTCTCCTGCATCACGGCGCCCGATTTTTCAATGGGGATATAAAACATATAGATAAACTCGTTCAGCGAAGCCTGAAAAATATTCAGCGTGTCAATCAGGCGGGCGATTCTTTCCTGATGAAAGCGGTTCAGCCCCAGCTGGGGGACATTGAGGTACTGCCGGAATTCTTTCTCATAAATATCCCGCCATACCTTGAAGATATTCTGATCAATGCCTTCAAATTTGTAAGCTTCCGTATGCTGACCGATTTTGGCGGCGATTTCCACTATTTTTTTCTGAAATTCCAGATAGCCTTCATACGCCTGCTGCGTTATATGCATCATAAATTCAGGAAGGGAATCCATTCCTTTTAAAGCAGATTCCAGATTTTCCGGCTCGCTCAGTGTCGAAATCAAAGCCCCCAGAATTTTACTGCCGCTTTCATAAGCTTTCTGAGTCTGATGAAGGGGATTTTTGCGGGATTTTTCAGACGCATCGGACATGCCGAACTGCATCCGGATCATATCCTCCCATAAATCTGCCTGCGATTTGGTCCACTGTGCAAACAAAGACCCGATAGCTGTCTCTTTTTTTTGATCCTGATCCATAACTGTCACTCCGAATTTGATTGTTTCTATTTAAGAGTATAGGATATATTATCTGTTGATAAAAAACAAGAATTTTTTATGAGCGCAAGGGATTTTTCAGAAAAAAATCAGCAGCGCCTGTTTCAGCCTGAGTTTGATATAAAAAAGACAGCCAATTAAATCAGTCTGTTTTGATTCCCCCTTTTTCTTTCCCACTCTTTTCTTTATCCGAAGGATTGTCAAAAAAGGATTGAAACGGCGTCAAGTCTTTCATGGTTTTTTTTGCCATAACGGAAAAATCCATGCCCAATTCGATACATATCTTGAATTGTTCATCCATTGTTTTTTTATAGTTCAGATAGCTTTGAATGGTTTTTTCCAAATATTTCTCAAAAAATTCACTGAGAATCCCCTCCCCGAAGCGGATAATCAGGTGAAGCAGGGATACCGGCAGCAGGCTGGTATTCCGTTTTGCCTGTTCCATGATAATCTGCGTCAGGATAAAGGCGGTGACATCCTCACCGCTTTTCACGTCAACCACCTCCACCTGACAGCCTTCCTTAATCATTCCGGCAACATCTGTAAGGGTTATATATGTGCTGTTTTCTGTATCGTATAATCGTCTGTTCGGATATTTTTTCAAAGTTACTTTACGGGGCATCGGTTTTTTTTCTCCGTCCGAATAATGACACGCTGCAATAAATTTATATAAGAGGCAGCAAGGGCTTACATCGGTTTTATCTGTCTAATAAGCTTAAAATAAATCTGTTTTTTAAAAATCACTGTCAAAAAAGCCTCAACTGCGGTTTTTTTGTGCATTGCATCATTTTCTTCTTGACAAAAAAAAATTATATACTATTATTGGTACAGATTCAATGAAAAAGATTGAGTTACGACATATCGGATTTTTTAACATTTATCAGGAGGTACAAATGATGGAAGCGGGAAAAATAGGAAAGCAGATTATCACCTTTCAGAAAGCACTTTTTGAAAACAGTTTTAACGCGATGAATATGGTTCAGGATCAGACGGAAAAGATGGTCAACAATTTTCTGACCCAACTGCCCTGGGTGACGGAAGACGGAAAAAAAACCATTGAAACTTCTATCGAGTTTTACAGAAAAGCTCGCACAGATTTCAAAAAAGCTGTGGATGACGGTTTTGCAAAAATGGAAGAACTGTTTATTCAACAATAAATTGGGGACAGGGGCCAGGGGGCGTTCTCCGATCTTTTACCCCTGACCCCTCACCTCTTACCCCTAACCTCAAATAAGGAGACCGTATTAATTATGGATCAGAAAATGTTATTCAAGCAGATGATTGATTTTCAGAAAGCCACGTTTGACAACTCTTTCAAGGCGATGACAACCCTTCAGGAACAGGGAGAGAAAATGGTCAGTTCCTTTCTGGAACAGGCGCAGTTCCTTCCCGAAGAAGGAAAAAAAGCCATCAGCGACTGGATCGAAGCCTACAGAAAAGGGCGGGATGAATTCAGAAACACGGTGGAAAAAAATTTCGGCAAAGTACAGGAATATTTCGGCAGTTGCGGTCAGGGAAATAAAGCCGAATAACTCAGACGGCTCAAAACAAAGTCGGGCAGCCCGGAAATGCCCGGCTTACCGTGAGCCTGCCAATTTGCTTTATTTTAAGATGGATGATTTTTTATCTGCCCTGATCTGTGTAAAATTTTAATGTATTGTTCATTAACGGTTAAAGAGAGCATTGAAGAAGTAGAAAGTTTTCTATATCTGAATACATCTTTTACCTTATTGACTTATCTGCCTGCATATTTTATGTTATCAGTCATCTGATATTGAAAAGCAGGTCAGAGCGACTTTGATTTTTTTCGGCAGGGTATGAAAAATCGCCGCATAACTGTCGTTTTTCGGAGGTAACATAAAATGTTAAATATAACTAGCGAGTATGACTGCTCTTTGGAAAAGTTCACGGGGAAAATGATGATTCCGGTTGAGACATTTACCAATCAGGTCAACGCCACACAGAATTACTATGCCGGTATGTCAAAATACCTGAATGACTTTGTGACGCCTTTTATGCTCGCCGCAAACTATTTCAGCAATGTGGAACAGACCCGGCTGATGATGGCATCGCCTGTTGACAGCCTTCTTTCCTATATGGATCTGTTTGAGTTCAGCCTGAATATTACCAACCGTTTTTTTACCGGCAGTATGCGGGCAGTCAATGACTATCAGAACAAAGAAATACAGAATGCTTTTGCCGCGTTCTTCAATACGATTTTCAATCTGGAAGGCGAGGACCTGAACGCGTTTATGGCGCGGCATTCAAAAATGATGGAATCGGTTGCAAATACCTATCCCCAGGCCATCAGAGATATAGAGCCGAAATTCGGCTTTCACTTTGAGCGCGGGGAAAACATCAGGTTTGCCGAAACAGACCGCTTTGTTCTTTATCAGATTCTGCCCACAGACAAAAAGGTGAAAGTCGCGGAAAAGGCAAAGCCGCTTGTAATTCTTCCGCCTTATGTGCTGGGGGCAAACATTCTTGCCTTTCTGCCCGGTGAGAACAGGAGCTACACCCATTGTTTTGCCAATATGGGCATTCCGACCTATATCAGGATTCTCAAAGACATCAGTACCACGCCGCCGCTTCAGATCATGACCCCGGAAGATGATGCGCGGGATACCCGGTTTTTCTGCGAGAAGATCATGGCAAGGCACGGAAAACCCGTAACCGTGAACGGCTACTGTCAGGGCGGATTTTCCGCGGTCTGCGATATTCTTTCCGGCGAATTGGACGGAGTCGTGGACGCGCTGATTACCTGCGTGTCGCCGATGGACGGCACCCGGAGCAAAGGACTTTCCAACTTTCTGAAATCGCTTCCCCAGCGATTCAATGACCTTGCTTACGGAACAAAAACTTTGCCCAACGGCAACAGAGTCGCGGACGGCAAGCTGATGGGATGGGTTTACAAACTCAAAAGCGTTGAAAACGAAGCGCCGATGGTTGCCTTTTTCCGGGATATGATGATGCTCAGTCCCAAAAACGGCGGCGAAGTGAAAATCGGCACCAGCGCCGCCGCACTGAATTACTGGCTGGAAAACGAGCGCACAGACCTTCCGCTTCCCATCACTCAGATGAGTTTTGATTCCTACAATATTCCGATTACCAAGGACGGAACTTTGCCGATAAAGCTTTTCGGGCGGGAACTCAATTTTAAGAGAATGAAGGAAAAGGGCATCAGGTGGCTCATCTGTTACGGAGAAAAGGATGATCTGGTGGAGCCGGAGGTTGCGCTGGCACCTTTGGATTTTGTTGACGCTGAAGTTTCGGCTTTTCCGAAAGGACATGTTGCCATTGCCACATCCTGGTCAAACCCCAAGTCTGCCTGTGCGCTGCATACCTGTTTCGGCGAAAAAAATTATCGGGGACCTGTCCGTTTTCAGTTGGACCTGGACAAAGAATTGGATTCCCAAAAAGCGGCATCCGTATCCCAAGAATAATCCTTCCGGTTTTTAATATCTCTTTTATTGTTATTAAAAGCAGATATGCAAAGAAGGATTCACCGAGGAGTTTCAGGTTATGGATGAAAAGTTTTTAGAGTTTTGGGGAAATTTTCTGATTCAGATCGCGCGCGGAAAAAAACAGACATCGGATATGAACAGTCTGATGCAAAAGCAGCTCAATATGTTCAAAGATGTGATGTCGCATAATTTTTTTTCCGGCTTTAACGAAATGACTGCCCTTTTTCAGAAGTTCTACGGTCTTGAGCAGATATCTGAACGAGGGGCAGAATATAATCACCTGACAAAAAAAGCAAAGGAGGACTTCCATAAGTCATTTACCGAATATGTGTCAATGATGGGAATGACTTCCAAAGCCGAATACCTGAGTCTTGTTGAAAAATATGAAAAATTGAAAGAAAAATGCGCGGACCTTGAAGAAACCGTTAAACATCTGCAAATGCTTTTGGATGCAAAAAGCGGAGATCAGGGAAATGTGATCAGGAACTTGCAGAGTATTGTGAAGGATCAGGGAGACCTGTTCCAAAATATGATGAGAAATTTTTCTCAGCACACGAAAAAAACGGCTGAATCCGATCCTTGTCCCCAGCCCGAAGAAAAAAAGGATTCCGAGGTTCCGAAAAGCTCGGCAGACTGATAATATATCGGAGAATAAAGGGTCGGGCGGCCAGCTTGCTGTCCGCCCTGCTATAACTATAATTTGAAAGGAAAAAAAGATGATGATGACGGATCAAAAGCAATTGTTAAAGCAAGTGTTTGATTTTCAAAAAACAACAGTGGTCAGTTCTTTCAACATGATGCAGATGATGCAGACACGCTCGGAAAAAATGATGGATATGTTTATGAATCAGAGCTGCTGGTTTTCCGAAAAATGGAAAGATGTCTTTTCGCCGTGGAAAAAGGCTTATGAAGAAGGCTGGCAGTCCTTCCGGCAGAGCGTGAACGACAATCTTGAGAAAATGGAAAGCTATGTGAATAAGGATTAGGCATTGTTGTATCTCCCCATAGCAGATTCGGAAGCGTTAAATCGGAGTCAGCGGATAGTTTAAAAAATTATCCGCTGACTTTTTTTTTGCCTGCCCCCTTCAGCCTGTTTCCGCCCGAAGCAGTTTCTGATTCACCCCTGACCGCGCATGGCGATTCTGATACCGATTCGCTTTCAAACAGTTATGAAACGTCTTTCGCTGACGCTCCGGGCATGGAGCGTCAGCGACATGTATTTTGGACAGAGCATCGGTATTATTTCATAAAAAAAGCTTGACAATCTGTTCCGACTCCATTATGAGAGTCTGATAATTTATGAATAGCGGTGCAGACGCAGTGATGAATTTCTTCCCTGTCATTGTTCAGGCAGGCTCAATGTTTCGACAAGCTCAACAACCGCTGCCTGAGCGAAGCCGAAGGAGGAACGAAGAATCTCAGTAAAACGGCCCGGCTGAAACAGATTCTGTTTTCAGCCACGGCGTTCTGCTTAAAACCGCAAAGTTCCGCAAAGATATATTTTGAAACTCTGCGAAACTTTGCGAAACTTTGCGGTTTAAAAAAAAGGCAAATTTCAACTGCGTAAGCCCTAAAGGGATTTCAATTCAAACAAAAGGAGGGGATAATAATGAAATACGGTGCAAGAAACACCATCAAGGCAAAAGTGAAGTCCGTAAAAAAAGGCGACATAATGTCTCTGGTAAAGTTTGAAGTAAGCCAGCCTGCTGAGATGGCATCGGTTCTTACTACAGAATCGGTTGAAGCAATGGCGCTCAAACCGGGCGAGGAAATTCAGCTCATCATCAAAGCAATTCATGTTCTGCCTGTTAAAGAGTAAAGGCGGGAAGTAAAGACTATGGTAAAAAGATGAATTAAAAATTTAATCGGTATGTACCGGGTCGGTGCATACTGCAACTATCTCCTGTATCCGTTAAACGGCGTAAAATACGGGGGCGCAAAGGCAGTGTCGGATTTCGCTGTGCTGAATCTTATTCATCGCTGCCCACGCGGGACCCCTTGAAAATATAAGATAAAGGTTGACCGTGCAGCCTTCGGAATCGCCGTTTAACGTATCATTTAACATATCATGGAGACGGCGATTTTTTATTTTCTGAAGGAGGATAACAATGTCGGTCAAACCTTTTTCCCGGTTTCTGGCATCCCGGAAAGGTATTATTCTGATAGGAGCGGTGATAGGTATTCTGGCTGCTCTGCTGCAAAAATTCGGCAATCCGCCCAATATGGGCATCTGTGTGGCATGTTTTGAACGTGATATTGCCGGCGCTCTCGGACTTCACAGAGAAGCCGTAGTTCAGTATATCAGGCCCGAAATTATAGGCTTTATTCTCGGCTCCATGGCAGCAGCCTTTATGTTCAAAGATTTCAAAGCCCGAACCGGCTCTGCCCCTTTTGTACGCTTTGTTTTGGGCATATTTGCCATGACAGGCGCGCTGGTTTTTCTGGGCTGTCCCTGGCGGACGCTTCTGCGGCTGGCAGGCGGCGATATGAATGCTGTTTCGGGTCTGGCAGGACTGACTCTGGGAATTGCCGTCGGGGACCAGTTTCTTAAATACGGTTATAATCTGGGACGTTCTTACCCGACGCATTATTCGGCAGGATTCATTATGCCGGCGGCGGCAGCCGGATTGTTGCTGCTGCTTGTTTTTGAAGCCAGATTCAGTCCTGAAGGTCCGATTTTTTTCAGTTCAAAAGGACCCGGTTCTTTGCACGCGCCGCTGATGATTTCGCTTGGCGCGGGGCTGATAATCGGATTTATCGCCCAGCGCACAAGATTCTGCACCATGGGTTCTATCAGAGATGTGTTGCTGGTCGGCGATATTCATCTGATGAGCGGTATTATTGCCCTTACGGCATCGGCTTTTTTTGTCAACATGATTTTAGGACAGGTAAAATTCGGTTTTTCCGGGCAGCCCATAGCCCACAGCAACCATTTGTGGAATGCGCTGGGAATGATGTTGGCAGGACTGGCATTTGTTTTAGCCGGGGGCTGCCCCGGCAGACAGCTTGTGCTGTCAGGCGAGGGAGACGGCGACGCGGCAGTTTTTGTCTGCGGAATGACAGTCGGAGCGGCGTTTTCCCATAATTTTTCATTAGCCGGAAAACCGGATAAAATTGCAGACGGCATCATGCAGGTCGGAGGTCCTTCGGTATGGGGAATGGGCGCGGTGCTTATAGGCTTGTGTGTCTGTCTGATGATCGGATTTACCATGCGAGAAAAATATTAGGAGGATGATGCTATGATAATAGATGCTTGCGGTCTTTCATGTCCTCAACCTGTTATTCTGGCAATGAATGCAATGAAAACAGGTGAATTGCCGTTGCAGATTTTGGTAGATAACAATACCGCTCTTGAAAACGTGAAAAGGCTGGCTGAAAGTAAGGGCTACAAGATTGATATTGAGCAAACAGATGAAAAGTTTCAGCTTACATTGAGCAGGTAAGCCGGTGCGGATAAAAGTTGTGAACATTCAAGCGGACGTGGTTATCGCCACGCCGCTTAATTCCCTGTTATTTTTTTCTCAGCAAAAATAATTTTCTGAAAATCTTCAAGATGTTAAATCCACCCTGCACTCCCATAAAAAAAGGGGCGGCGGTACAGAAAGAGGTGATCTGATACCAATTCGTTTTACCGAATGCGGAAAATGCCGCAGAACGGGTTTGTCTGTTTTTAGCCGGGCCGTTTTACCGAATGCGGAAAGCATCAATTTTGAAAGCGAATTGGTATTAAAACATCACACTCTCGGACCGAATCAGAACCGCATCTGCCTTAAATCCCTTCTCTTTCCATTTCTCCACAGCCGCCTGTGCGCCTTCAAGGGTCTTATAGCGTCCGACAAAAATGTGATACCAATCTCCTGCACCGGCGGAGCGCATGACAGAGATAATCACAAAATTTCCTTCTTTTCTCAATCGGCTGACCGTGCGCTCGGACATCTCCCTGTTATTGAGATAAGAAAACAGATGAACGGTGTAGGCGGTCTTGTCTGAAAAAGAATCTTCCTTCTGCTGTTGCTGCATCGGTTTTTCTTCTTTTTCTGATTCAATTTCAGCAGGTTTTTTTTCATCAGCCTTGTCAGCAGTATCGGGCGGCGGCAGAATTTTACACTTTTCCCGCCAAGGTTTGCCTGCCTCGTAAGATTTCAGACGGTTTGCATACTCGGATGTTTTCTGTTCAGTGCTTTCAGCATTCAGGGAAGCGATAATGCTTTTCTGAGCGGAAACGGCATCTTCAAAATTACCGGCTTCGGCATAAGCCGCAGCCAGCGTATCCAGCGTGTCGGGTCCCGGGTTCATTTCAACTGCTTTTTTTGCCAGTTCCACGGCTTTTTCACCGTTCCGGCATCCGGCATCGGGACAGGCAGCCAGCAGCCATGCGGCATTCAAATAAGCTTCAAAATAATTCTTATTAATTTCAATTGCTTTTAACTGATCTGCAAGGGCATTTTCATAATCGCAGTTGTAAAACCGTGCTGTCCCCCGATTGCTGTAAGCCTCAAAGTCATCGGGCCTGATGTCCAAAACTTTGCTGAAATCTTCAACTGCCCGATTATATGCTTTTTTGTAAAGCCATGCGCCGCCCCGATTGTGAAAGGCTTCGGAAGACAGGGGATTGATTTCCAGCGCTGCGGTATAGTCTGCAATGGCTCTGTCATAATCGCCTTTGGAAAACCATGCGATTCCCCGCTCATGCAAGGCTTCGGCAAAGTCTGATTTGCGGGTCAGGGCGCGGGTGAAATCCGCAATTGCTCCGTCATAATCTCCTTCGGTGAGCCGGTCAAATCCGCGCTTGCGGCATTCTTCCGCGCTTTCCGGGGAGACTGCCGATTCGGAGGTTTCGGCTGCTGTAGCGGGAAACAGCAGACATAACAGTATAAAAATATAATATATCATCTCAGTTCTTTTTCTCAACTTAGCGTCCTCTGCGCTCTTTGCGAGAAACTTTATTTATCTCTCGCAAAGCACGCCAAGGGCGCAAAGAAAAGCAGAGCGACCCAAGCTGAGAACAGATCAAATCGCTTCTGAAGCGAATTGAAAATTCGCTTTACAAAACGGGAGC
>JAIFKL010000283.1 GCA_020049595.1 Desulfobacteraceae bacterium | reverse complement strand
CCATGTCTGATGCCCGGGAACACAAGCTTTACCGATAGTAAGACAACAGTAAATATTAATCCGAAAGATAATGAAACAATTCTTGTTTTCTCTATAGATGACCAAACGAATAAAAGCTGTAACTTACGTCAATTTTTATGGGGGAAAAAACAAGGAGAAAGCCTTTGCGATCTGATAATTTTTTATGCCTGCGGTGAAAAAAGAATTCTTTGTTTTGCAGAATTAAAAGATAATATCGGCGACTTAGGCAAAGCAAAAGATCAAGTGATAAATACACATAAGGCTGTTAAACAAAAATTGAAACTTAGCTATACAGCAAAGGCATTTATTACAGCGCATCACGGATCAGCGCCGCAAGAGCATCAACGCTATCAAAAGGAATTACAAGATGCTTTTGGTAAAGGAAATCACGAATACAATGGCAAAGGTGATGAACTGGATAAATTTTTGAGAGGTGAAGCCGATGGCAATATCGGAAAAGGGAAGCGTAAAAAGAATAAAAAATAGGATAGAGGTGAGGTGGGCATTTCATGCCCACCCTGCTGTTAATCTTTCTTCCGTCCGAAAGGACAGACTTTGATACAGATGCCGCAAATCTGTGTACCGATTTCAGGAAGTTTTGCGAAATCTTCTTCAAGCTTTTCCGCACACCTGGAAAAAAACATCGCCTCATCTCTGCTTTCATAATGGCTTTGAGTTGTTACACCTTTTATCGCGCCGACCGGACAGGCATCTTTGCAGGAAGTGCATTTTCCGCAGCGGTTCTCCACGGGCGCATCCGCATTTAACGGGGCTTTTGTGAGAATTGTCGCAAGCCGGACTCTCGATCCGTAGCGGGGTGTTATGAGAAGCAGATTTTTTCCCTGCCAGCCCAAACCCGCCATCCGCGCCACTGCTTTGTGGCTGATCGCGCCGTACCAGTCTTTTTTATCCAGAACCTGAGACGCGGGAATGGGCAGGCTGAAAAAACCGTCTGTTTGCAGCATGATCGCCGTCCGAAACGCAATTTCATCCAGAATGCGGTTGGCGGTCTGATAGACGGAAGCGTAAATCGGCGTGGGCTTGTCTGAAATCATTTCAAATACCGCAACCGGCATTTGAACCGCAATAGAAATGGCTCTGGTAAAGGGATTCAGCAGATCGGGCGGGTCGGTTCTGAGTGCTTTTAAAGGTTCGGCATCGGCGACTCCGACAATATCCGCCCCCCAGCCCATGATCTTTGCTTTCACTTTTTCCGTATAGTCAACAGGCAAATTTTGTGCTTTCATATTATCCTTCATATTGTTTGTGAGTTATACACTTGAAATTTTTTACCACGAAGGACACGAAAAAAACGAAGAACACGAAAAAAAATAATTTTTGTTTTCATATTATTGATAAGTTATACACTTGAAATTTTTTTACCACGAAGGACACGAAATTTTTTTTGTTTTCAAATTGTCAGATGAAGCAGTAAAACGGGTTTTAAACCCGTTCTACGCTCAAACTTCATCATATCGGAAACAGTCCGTTGTATGGTCGTTTACCATGCCCACAGCCTGCATAAAAGCATAACATATCGTCGGTCCCGCAAAGTGAAATCCTCTTTTTTTCAAATCCCTGCTCATGGCAACAGATTCTTCTGTCTGAGAAGGAATCTCCTCATGCGTTTTCCATATATTTTTTATGGGCTTGCCGCCTGTAAACCGCCAGATATAAGCGTCAAAACTCCCGAATGCGTTTTGAACTGACAGAAAAGCCCGTGCATTCCCAATCGCAGACTCAATCTTGCGGCGGTTGCGGACAATTCCCGAATCTGACAGCAGATTTTCAATTTTATCAGAATCATAGACCGCTATTTTCCCGGGATCGAAATCATCAAACGCTGTTCTGTAATTTTCCCGCTTCTTCAAAACGGTTATCCAGCTTAATCCCGCCTGTGCGCCTTCCAGAATCAGAAATTCAAATAATTTCCGGTCATCATGCAGCGCCGCCCCCCATTCTGTGTCGTGATAGTGAATATAAAGCGGGTCTGATCCTGCCCATCGGCATCTTGTTTTCACGACTTGATTTGATTTTTTCTGCATACTTCGCATATAGTTAAGACGTTATCGGAAATAAGCGGCGGACTGATTTTATCCGGGGTCTCGCAAAGACGCCCCCGGTTAAAAACAAAGCGCCAAGAAAAACTTTTTTATAAAATCATTCTCAGCGGACTTTGCGCTTTTGCGAGAATATTTTATATTTGTGATATATTTCTTTAATTTGATGAATTTGTCAAGAATATAATCGCCCGGAGCAGACGCTTTCCCATGCCGATATAACATGCCGACTTTATTTATATTATGAAAAAAACATAAAATTTTCCCAAACATACTTTTTTTTCTTGCGATTATAGAAACATAGATATATAGTAATAGGTTATATTTTTGGTTGGCGGACGGCTGACAGCCGGCAGCCAGCAGGCAACAAATACGCTCAAGGATAAAAAAATGCAGGAAAACAAAAACCCCCTTATTATCGGGAGCGATCACGCCGCTTATATTTTAAAGGAAAAAATAAAAGCCTATCTTATTGAAAAACATGGTATTAAGGTTGAAGACGCCGGTGCTGACAGCGAAAAATCAGTGGATTATCCGGACTACGGCATGAAAGTCGCACAAGCTGTTTCTGCGGGACGCGTTGAACGCGGCATTCTCCTCTGCGGGACCGGACTGGGCATGTCCATGGTCGCCAACCGCTTTCCCCATGTCCGGGCTGCGCTGTGCAATGACCTCTTTTCCGCTGTCATGTGCAGACGCCACAACAACGCCAATATTCTGGTTATGGGCGGACGCGTGATCGGCGATGTGCTTGCCGAGGAAATCGTCAATGTCTGGCTGAATACCGCTTTTGAAGGCGGACGCCATCAGGCAAGATTGGAAAAGTTTGACAACATTCATCATTAGACTTCGGAAATAAAAAAAAGGTTCTCGCAAAGCACGCAGAGGGCGCAAAGAAAGAAGGAAGAAAGACAGAAAGTGTCCGCTCTGCTATTTTCAGAGGCTCTGCGGTCTTTGCGCCCTTTGCGGTCTCTGCGAGAGATAAGGTTCTCGCAAAGCACGCAGAGGGCGCAAAGGAAGAAAGACGGAAAGTGTCCTTTCCTGAAATTTTCAGAGGCTCTGCGGTCTTTGCGCCCTTTGCGGTCTTTGCGAGAGATAAGGTTCTCGCAAAGTACGCAGAGGGCGCAAAGGAGAAAAGACAGAAAGTGTCCGCTCTCCTATTTTCAGCGGCTCTGCGGTCTCTGCGAGACCGGTTTTAATAAAATGGGCATCGCTTATTTCCGATAATATCTTATAACAACAGGTAAACATGCTGCTGCAAATCAAATCAGAAAAGGAAACTTCTTTGGATTTAAAACTCATTGAAAATATTGATCCCGAAATCGCGAGCGTCATTGTCAATGAGCTTGAGAGACAGAAAAATACGCTGGAACTGATCGCATCGGAAAACATTGCAAGCCCCGCGGTGATGGCGGCTCAGGGAAGCGTGCTGACCAACAAATACGCGGAAGGCTATCCCGGAAAACGCTTCTACGGCGGATGCCAGTATGTTGATGTTGCCGAAGAATTGGCAATAAAACGGGCAAAACAGCTTTTTGATGCGGCTTATGCCAATGTGCAGCCTCATTCCGGTTCTCAGGCAAATATGTCGGTTTATTTTGCTTTGCTGGAGCCGGGAGATACGGTTCTGGGAATGAATCTGGCGCACGGCGGACATCTCACGCACGGCAGTCCGGCAAGTTTTTCAGGAAGATTTTTCAATTTTATTCACTACGGCGTTAAGCAAGATACCGGAACTATTGATTATGAAGAACTTGCCCGGCTTGCGGAAAACCACAGACCCAAAATGATTGTCGCGGGTGCCAGCGCGTATCCCCGCATCATAGAATTTGAAACGCTGGCGAAAATTTGCAAGTCTGTGGACGCGTATCTGATGGTTGACATGGCGCACATTGCGGGATTGGTTGCTGCGGGGCTACATCCCTCGCCGATTCCTTTTGCAGACGTGGTGACATCCACCACGCATAAAACCCTGAGAGGTCCCCGGGGCGGGCTGATTCTGGCAAAAGAAGAACACGGCAAAAAGCTTAACAGTCAGATATTTCCCGGCATTCAGGGCGGACCGCTGATGCACATTATCGCGGCGAAAGCCGTGGCTTTCAAAGAGGCGCTCGGCGAAAATTTCAAAACATATCAGAAACAGGTGATTGAAAACGCCGAAACGCTGGCAGCCTGTCTGATGAAAAACGGCGTGAAACTGGTATCTGACGGAACAGACAATCACATGATGCTGGCGGACCTGAGAAATCTGAATGTGACCGGAAAAGCCGCGCAGGAAATCTTGGAAAACGCCGGAATCACAGTAAATAAAAATGCGATTCCTTTTGAAACGCAGAAAGCCGCCGTGACAAGCGGTATCCGCATCGGCACGCCCGCGGTGACTTCAAGGGGAATGAAAACGCCGGAAATGGAAGTTATCGCGAAGCTTATTTTTGATGTGCTGAAAAATCCTTCGGATGAAAATGTCATCAGACGCGTCAGAACAAAAGTTTACGAACTTTGCGATGCGTTTCCGATTTATCCGGGGTTGGGATAAACATATTTCCTCTCGTTCCCACGCTCTGCGTGGGAATGCAGACCGGACGCTCCGCGTACGGTTCCGGAGTGCTGAAATGCCTAATTTTATAAAAATGGTTTAGCACAGCACAACTAAAATTTCGCATCGCTCCCCGTTTTTATAAGATGACGCACTCCGGGGGACGTTCCCACGCGGAGCGTGGGAACGAGAATTTTGAAAGATAAAAAAAAGGTGTCAGGAAAATAATGTCAGACAACAGCGTGCGCCCTTCGTGGGAAACCTATTTCATGGACATTGCCGTACTTGTTTCAAGGCGTTCCACCTGCATCCGGCGGGCAGTCGGCGCGGTGATTGTGAAGGACAAAAGAATCCTCACCACCGGCTATAACGGCGCGCCCGTCGGATTGAAACACTGTACCGAAGTCGGCTGTATTCGGGAAACATTGAAAATTCCTTCTGGGGAACGCCACGAACTCTGCGCGGGACTGCACGCGGAACAGAATGCCATCATTCAGGCGGCATTTCACGGGGTTTCCATACGAGGGGCAACGCTGTTCTGCACAAATCTTCCCTGTTCCATCTGTGCGAAAATGCTCATCAACGCGGGCATCAAAAGCATTTACTATCTGTCCGATTACGCTGACGCCATGTCCGAGAAATATCTGAAAGAAGCGGGAGTGGAACTGATAAAGCTTGACGCTGCGGCAGGAGCAGGCGAGAGTGTTTGCCCTTCCGCGCCGGAAAAATAGGAACAAAATTTATGAAATGTCCGTTTTGCGGAGAACTTGATAACAAGGTCATTGATTCCAGACTGAGCAAAGACGGAAACGCCATCCGCAGGCGACGGGAATGTATCGTATGCACGAGACGCTTTACAACCTACGAATATGTTGAAGAAATTCCCATTATGATTATCAAAAAAGACGGACGCCGGGAACTTTTTTCCCGGGACAAAGTGCGTTCCGGCATTCAGCGCGCCTGCGAAAAACGAAACATCAGCATGAATATCATCGAGGAATTTCTCGATAATCTGGAACGTGACCTGAGAGAATCAGAGGAAAAAGAAATTCCCTCGTCCGCCATCGGCGAAAAAGTCATGGAAAAACTCCATGAAATAGACGGCATTGCTTATGTGCGTTTCGCCTCGGTTTACAGGCAGTTTAAAGATGTGAATGAATTTGTCTCGGAACTCAAAAGTCTTTCTGATAGGGGTGAGAGGTCAGAGGTCAGAGGTGAGGGGGAACAAGATGAGCGATGACCGATATTTTATGAAAGCCGCGCTTGAACTTGCTGCAAAAGGCGCAGGTTTTACATCTCCCAATCCCATGGTGGGCGCGGTGGTGGTAAAAGACGGCAGGATTGTGGGAAAAGGCTTTCACGAGGCAGCGGGAAAAGCCCATGCAGAAGTGAACGCCATTGACGATGCGGGAAATGCCGCAAAAGGCGCAACGCTTTATGTGACGCTGGAACCCTGCAACCACA
>JAIFKL010000125.1 GCA_020049595.1 Desulfobacteraceae bacterium | reverse complement strand
AGGGAGAAAGAAGAGAGCCGTCAGCCGGAGTAATATCCATAGTTGAACCGTCAGGCAAAGGTAAACCCGTTATAGGCGGAAGTGCTTCCATCCTGTCAAATTCATACTTATACAGCCGACATCCTGCTTTTACGTCTGTTTTAAAGAAATCCGAGAAACTGATGCTTTGTGCGGCTTCAACTGCCTTATGTTCGTATAATATGACAACCCGCTTGTTATCAGACGGAAGAACATTGATAATACCGAAATAATCCCCGTTGCCGCCGGAAATATACTGCCCTGTCAGCGAAAAATCCTTATATTTAAGAATCAGATTTGCAAATCTGTCTTTCTGAGCCTCATTGACAGTCCCCGGCGCATTGGAGTAATCGCCGAGTTTCAGACCGAAAAATCCTTCATAAAGCCTGTCTTTGCCTGCTTCAACATCGGGACCGTCGCTTTTAAATCCTGAAAGACCGAGATTTATACTGAAATCTTTTTCAGGAAATTTGCAGCATAAATTTCCGCCTCCGCCGTAACCCTCATTGCTGTCATAATAACCGTAAACATGGTTTTGATTTTTGCGGGTTATGACATTTATCACGCCTGCATAAGCATATTCGCCATAGACAACAGAACCGGGACCCCGTATGATTTCTATTCTGTCAATCTGTCTGACAGGAATGTTATATATTGCATAACCCGAGGCGTTCAGGGCGTCATTCATAACAATCCCGTCTGTCATCAGTTTCAGATTGCCTGAAAAAAAACCGCCTCCCAATCCTCTGACAGAAGCCTGCTTGTCGCCCATTGTATTGATATGTGTGTTAATTCCCGGAACAAGAGAAATCGCTTCATAAACCGTGCGGATGCCTTTTTCTTCAAGTTCCCTGCCCTGCAAAACCGTGACCATGCCCGGAACAAGTTCCGCATCCATTCCGGTTTTGGTAGCGATTTCGGTTATGACAATTGACTCCGCTTTAAGCCATCTGAGTTCTTCATCAATATTTTCATCTGCTTCTTTTAAAGATATATCCTGAGCAGATAAGGCAGATGAAAAGCCGAAAACACATACCCACACAATGAGTGTCTTGGCAAGACTGTTTTTTTTCATGGTTTCACCTTTGTTTTTAATTTTTTTTTTAATCTTTAGCATTATAGCAGTATGTTGTCAACTTTCCCTGAAATGTCACTCTGAATGTAGCGAAGGGTAATCCCGATTCGCTTTCAAAAACGGTGTTCTCCGTAAAACCGCTTTCAAAAACGGTGTTTTCCGTAAAACCGCTTTTTAAGCGGTTTAAGCGATTTGAAAAATCGCTTTACGGTTTGAGCGATCTCCGTAAAACCGCTTTTCAAGCGGTTTAAGCGGTTTATCTATTTTCAGCCGGGTGTTTTAAGCCGGGGCGATTTACGGTCTGAAAAGACCGATCTTTGATAGCGAATTGGTATAATCCCTGAAAGAGATTCTTCACTCCGTTCAGTCAGTAAAACGGCCCGGCTGAAACAGATTCTGTTTTCAGCCCCGGCATTCTGCAATAACACCGGAAAGTCAAGCTGGCAAAGTAAAACTTTAAATCCTGAGTCATAAGTCTGAATCTGAGATAAGAATAATAAAATACAAATAATTCAATGAGAAGGCATTGAAGGGAAACAGAGGCGGGGCATGTCTTTCCGGGTGTCAAGGTTTTCATGCTGTTACCACAACAGGAGAATTTTCTTTCCGTCCCGAAGTTCGGCTCTTATTTTCTCTGTATGCCGAAGCGAGGCAAATTCTCTTTCAAGGTCTGACAGTCTGATTTGAAGTTTTTCTGCCAGTTCACCCGGCGATATCCCGCCGGTTTCTTTCAAAATTCGGAGAATTTTTGCCTGTGTCTCATTTACTTCAGACACCGCGCCTCCGCTTTTTTCAAAAGACTTGGCGCTGTGAACCGCCCAGGGGTCACAGGCGCGGGCAGGAGAAAGCACATCCATGTAGCAATCCTCGCATAAGGTACGCCCGTGAAGTTCTTTTTCTTCTCCTGCGGCGATATGGGTTTGACATCTCTCACACTGCATCTTTCTGACCTCCTTTAAATTTTAATTTTATCACCGAAAAAATCCCCCCTCGAGGGGGGCAGGGGGGTGTTTCTGTAAGGCAGGTTAAGTGTCCGTGGCAAAATATCCTCCCTGAGCGGAAACATCCCCCCTGCCCCCCCTTCAAAGGGAGAGTGAGACATCCCCCATGCCTATTTTGCCTTCCTCCGATTTGCAAGCAAATCTTTCAACTCGGCATTTTCTGCGGTCTGACACAAAAACAGATAAAATGACTCGGAATATGTCGTCTTATCAAAAAATTTGTCTTCAAAATTGCGGGGCGTAACCGTGGGCTTGCATGAGACATACAGCGGAATCCCCAGAAAACTGCCGGCAAAAATGTCTCTGTACTTCACGATTCCGCAGGAAACATTTGGACATTCATAATAAAATGGACCCGTATTGTCTTTGCAGCAATCTGCGTATCTGAAGTAATAAGGATTGCCGTGATGCATACATTTTTCTGTTTCTCTGTGCAGTACAACCGCTTTTTCCTCAAGGTCAGCAGACTGAAACAGCAGACGTTTTTTGTCCAGCAAGTGATCTGAGGAATGGATAAAACTCATTTCCGATGCGCCTTCTGCCGCGTCTTTTTTTGCGGTTGCCATGCCGATGACCGTTCCCTTTTCGTCAAAAACCGGACTGCCGGAATTTCCCGGCTGAACCGGCACATCTGTCTGATAAATCACATTTTCCAGCATACCGGACAGCTCCATACCGCCCATTTCCTCATAGCGGTAATATATCTCCGTTATTTTCCCGCGTGTTACGGTCAAAACTTCCTGTCCGAAGGGATAACCGAGAATTGAAACCGCATCTGAAGTTTTCGCCAGTTGATCGGGAATCCGCTCCACAATATGTTTCTGAATCTTCAGATAGGGCGTATCTGTCCGGCATATTTGAACAATTGCCTGATCGTATTTTTCTTCTTTATAAATGACTTGTGCATCCCACAAGGCATTGTCCCATTTTACCTGAATTGTTTTCGCCCCCTGAATCACATGAAAGCATGTCGCAATACTGCCGCAGGAGTTGATAAAAAATCCGGTGCCGCTTCCCTTTTCTGTTTTGACAAGGACAATACTTTTTGAATATTCTTTTAAAAGCAATTCAACCTCTGCCCCGTAAGCCGGATGCAGAAAAATAAAACTTATCAGAAGTGAAAAAATTACGATTGTTGCACACTGCGGTCTGAAGAAACTGAGCTTTTTTGAAAAACTCAGTTTCCGAATCACTTTTTCCGCCTTATTCGGGATAAACATGCGAGTCTCCGATTTTCAGAACGCCGCAAAACATGCCTTCAGGAACATCAGGATAAGCATCATAGTGATAAAGCAGACATTTCTTTTGAATCTCCGGGACAAGACGATTTATCAAATCAGAGATATGCGGATGAACGCCCGAAGGAAAAGGACTGGTTTCGCAATCCATATAAATCCGGTTTGCCCGTCTGTAGTGAGACTCCAACTGGGGCGGCATCATGTGCAACGTATCTGTGGGCATAAGGATATTGTAACCGCTGGAATGCTGAAGGCTGATACCGTAGCTCGCCATTTCTTCGGAACTGGAAATGACGTGCATGGCGAAAATAGGCGTCATAATCCATTCGCCCTTGCCGTCCTGAAACCTTTTGGTTACGGTTTTTCCGCTTTCCTGCTTGCCTATCAGATGAATATTGAAGTAGGTTTCCAAACATACATTCGGCACGCCCTGCACCGTGTCCAAACCCGGCGCTACCGCTCTTTTCAAAGGCTCAAGCACTTTTCTGTGAATAAAAATATCCGGTTTGGCGTTTTCAGGGGGACCGTTCCACCATTCTTTTTCGAGAAAGAGCTTGTCCGCAATGAACTGAGCGCCCAGCCATTCCTTTTTTGCCGGTGTGTAGTAGGGGTTGAAAAGCGTGGTGACGCCGAGGTATTCTATGCCGCCGATATGGTCATTATGGGGATGGGAAATATACACGCCGTCTATATCCGCAGAAGTCAGTCCGAGTCCTTTTAATGCGTGTCTTGCGTCTCCGCCGATGTCTATGAGCAGACGATAGGGACTTTTTCCTCTTTTGCTCGGCATATCAAATTCTATCAGAAAATTTGCCTGCCATTTCGGCATGTAGGAGCGTTTGCTGTGTTTTCTGATTTCAGCCGTCAGCACCTCTGCGGAGGCATGTTTGAAATCCTGAGAATAAGCTATTTTCAAGGCAAGTTCGCAAGCGTCTTTTTCTGAGACTACATCCTCATAATTCCCTGTGGCAAATGCCGAATTTACACCGATTGCTGTTATCTTCATCTATATTTTTCCTTAATTTGGGAACACGAAAACACGATTTTGATTAAAGGATTAAAGGATTAACATGATTTTCCGTGTTTTTCATTCCTGATTGAAATAAGATGTTCGTGCTTTCGTGTTCCGGTTTTTATGTTTCTATTTTATCCGCCAGGGCTTTCGGGCTTTGTAGGCATTCAAATGTTCAAGATAAGGCACCAAATCTTCTGTTTTGCTTCTGCGGAGCAGTAGAATAAGCCTTTCCATCGTTCTGACAGCTTCATCAAAATTACCGGCTTCAGCGTAAGCGGCAGCCAGCGTGTCGGAAGTGGAAATATCAGGAAGAAGCGTCAATGCCTTATGCGCCAGTTTTACGGCTCTGTTTCCGTCCCGAAGCCGGGAATCCGTGCAGGTCGCCAGCAGCCATGCCAGATTGTTGCAGGACATGCCGAAATTCGGATCAATTTCCAATGCCCTGTTATAATCTGCAATTGCCCTTCCGTAGTCGCCTTTTTTACTCCACGCATTTCCACGATTGTCATAAATTGCCGGTTCACTGGGACTCAGCTCCGCCGCCTTGTTAAAATCCTCAATGGCTTTGTCATAGTCGCCTTTTTTGCCCCAGACATTTCCCCGGTTATGGTAGGCAACCGCATTGTTCGGATTTATTTCCAAGGCTTTGGTGTAGTCTTCAACAGCTTTGTCCGATTCGCCTTTCATCTGCCATGCGCCGCCCCGATAATTATAGGCTTTTTCAAGATTCGGACTGATTTTCAGAACTTTGTTGTAATCCTTGATTGCCTTGTTATACTCGCCTTTTTCCTCCCACATCTGCGCCCTGTAAAAATATGCGCCTGTGTAAAGCGGGTCCATTTTCAATGCCTTATTGTACGAGTCAATTGCCTTATCGTATTCGCCTTTTTCCGCCCAGGTAGTACCCGCGTCAAACCAGCCCTGAGGTGTTATTTTCGGCGCTTCGTTTCGGGAATGGCAGCCGTTGACCGCAATGACTGCTGTAATCAAAAAGAGCAGCGTTAAAATCATCATGATGTTTTTCATTGGAAAAATCCTCTTTATTATCAGATTGTATCGGAAGTAAAAGTCTCCCGCTTTTATTTCTCGCAGAGACGCATCTGTTTTCATTTCAGCACTCCGGAAGCCCGTAGGGCGGACAAAGCGCAGCATGTCCGCCATGCCAGTATCGGTGCAGTGCTAAAATTTCGCTTCGCTCATTTCAGCACTCCGGAAAGTTCCGAAGCGGAGTGCTGAAATGAGCCGCCAGGCGAAATTTTAGCATTTCAGCATTGCATGGCGGACACGCTTCGCTTTGTCCGCCCTACATCGCTGTTTGAAAGCGAATCCGTATTAGGGTCCGGGTGAATGACAGGGATAAAATTTTGTCACTATGTCTGCATGACTGCCATATTTTCAAACTTAGTAGCATTTTTTGAAGCCGAATTCAAGGAATATCTGAAAAAACTTTGATATTTCAAAAAGTAATAAGTTGAAAGTTAAAGATTAAAACTTCGTTTATATCAACTCGTGTTTCAACTCCCGACTCGTTAACTGACAAATATTTTTCCCAGATTGACGGTAGTCAGGGAATCTTCTTTATACATATTCGCACCGGTCTGCCTGACAGATGCCATTCCTCTTTCGTCATAAACCGGCATTTCAATCTCAGGCGCGTCGGCAGGTGTGACGGTTTGTGCAATTGAAATGTCCGTGTCCAATTTGGCAAATGAGAAATCCGTGAGATAACGGAGAAATCCGAAACTATGCCGCATGATATGAAATCCGTATTTCAGACACAAAGCATGTCCCATGCGGGTATCTGCCATGGACCGTTCCGTAAGCTTTGCCTCATGCGTCATTCCCGCACTCTGACAGGTAGGAATATCAAGCATCAGATTCAGATGCGCCATGAGAATGTTTGCGAGATTGTGGCTTATCAGTCCGAAATTGGGATGGTAGTCAAGGCTGGGATCCGCAATGGTCGGATAACCGGCATGAATGCAGGTGATTCCCGGATGAAGCAGTTGCGCCGTACATATCCCGAAAAGAACTTCCGCGTGAGTCATGGCAAGCACGCCGTTGTAACAATAGGGCGCACTCACACCGGCTAAGGGCATTGCCGAAATAAAAACCGGCAGACCCGCTTTCACTGTTTTCACAAAAGAGTCTGAGACATTTTCATTTACTTGCAGCGGGGAACGGGTCAGATTAAACATCGCCATGATATTTTTCCGTTTTGCGTAAATTGCTTTTGCGTTTTCAATCGCCGCATCTGAATTTACATTGAAATAAAGCGGCTTGCTGCAATATTCAGCCATGATGTTCATCTGCAAAATTTCATTTTTGAGTTTTACGCCTTTTCCCATACCGGCAACGACTTTGTTTTTTTCGGCAGTCTTGGCAATCCGAATCAGATGCCCGAGAGAAGGAGACAAACCGCCTTTTCCGGCTGCATCGTCATAGATATACGGCGCGGTTCCGCCGATAAAAAAACTGTTCCGAGGCACAAAAAACTCGGCAATTCCCGGAACCGTCTTCAGACACCGCTCCGCCAGATCAGGCATGATATAGATGCGGTTTTCATAAACAATCGCCTGATTGTCTTCTTCCAATATCTGAAATTGTTTCAGTATTTCAAGGTTGTTACAGCCGACGCCCAGATTCCCCAGTATCCATATCGCGTCTTCATGAACCTGACGCAGCATCTTAACTGTGTTTTCACCCAGTACAGATTTTGATTTTTCTACTTGTTCCTGATTCAAAATATCTCCTTTTTTGCGTTCTTCAGATTCCCTCGGAAATATAAAGCCGGCGCCCAGATTCTCCAATATCCGTATCGTGTCTTCATGAACCTGACGCATTATTTTAAATGTGTTTTCGACCAATACAGATTTTGATTTTTCTACTTGTTCCTGATTCAAAATATCTCCTTTTTTTGAAGCGCATTTTTTCTCGCAAAGACGCGAAGGGCGCAAAGAAAAGCTTTTTTATAAAAAATATTTGTCTCTTTGTCTCTCTTTGCGAACTTTGCGCCCTTTGCGAGAGCCTTTACGACTGACGGAAAACAGATTATAAATATTTTATAAAATTCCATATTGATTCATGCACTTTGTGCGAACCTTTTCCCATCAGAATGCCGTGACGGTCAAAATTGAATAAAATATATTGCTTGTCTTCGGAACCCAGCATCTTGAATATCTGCCTTGAGCCTTTATAATTGACTACCGGATCATTGAGCGTCTGTATAATCATCGCGGGTTTTGTTATCTCAGACAGGCGGGGTTCGAGCGAGTCCATGAGTTCGCCGATCTCTTTTACGCCGGAAATCGGATTTCTCACATAATTGATATGGGGATTTTCCGGTCTGTTTTCAACAAATTCTTTTTTGACTCCGAGATGAACTTTTGTCATGAGACGATTCCATGTATCCACAGCCGGCGCAAATCTTGCGGCAAAATCCTGAAGCCGCAGGGGCGGACATACCGCAAATACGCCCCGCACCTCTCTGACTCTTGCCGCCAAATCCAGCGCGAGCGCGGCGCCGGTGGAAAAGCCGCCCGCAACTACATGCTTGGTTATGCTGCTGATAAGGGCAAAGCCTGTATCAACAGATTCTATCCAATCCTTATAGCTCCTCACGGCAAGGTCGTCGGGAGCGGTTCCATGTCCTTTCAAGCGCGGACAGTAAACCCACAGCCCCCGACGGGCAAGATATTCCGCCAATTCTCTGACTTCCAGCGGCGCCGCCATATATCCGTGAATCAGCACCACGCCCATGTCTTTGGAAGCCCCTTTGAGAAGAAAAGGCGATCCGACTTCTTTTCCTTTTGACTCTCCTTTGATATAGTATGCCTTGTAGTCATTTTCAAATTCAGCAAGCTCTTTGTTTTGCAGATAATTGAAAACTCTGCGTCTGATGCGGAAAGCAGGCTGCCACGCAATCCCCCGGATATGACGCTGAAGCATTGCCAGCGGTTCCACTTCGTTTGCAATGACTGAAACAGGGTTTTCAATCCGCATCCGGTGAAAATCAGAAGGCACGGAGAATTTGGACGAGTCTTTCACCAGCGTATTGTCTTCTTTGCGTATAACCCCTTTTTCTGTCGCGATGGCGATAAATTCCTTATACTTGTTATATCGGTCGTCTGTGAGCAGATGCGCCTGATCCGCATCAAGGCTGGTATGATGAAAAATATTGCTTTTCCCAAGATTCAGCGTCGCGGCAAGAAAGACTCTGCGTCTGAGGTCTGCCTCATCAATTTTCTGAAATGGAATCTGCTTGAGAACAGAGGCAAAAAGATGATCGTGGTTCACAGTCGTCATGCTGTAAATTGCGGACATGTATTGCTGCATCATTTTCAGTGAGACATTCCGCATGACCTGTTTTGAGGGAATGGGATCGTCAAAATTGATTTCGCAGGTTGCGGCAATGTCTTTTTCAACGGGCGTATTGCAGATAAATTCTCCCACCGGAATAGGCTTGCCGAAACGGATGTCAATGTCAACGCCGGAAAGCAGCATGGTGCCTTCGATCATAATTTCTTCGGCGGCTCGGTCCGGCATGTCTTCGACAAGGTTTGCCGCCAACTTGTTGAGGATATTTTCCCTCGCCCGTATGGGATAATAAGTAATATTTACCGGCACGATGTATATGGTTTTTTCAGACACGGATTTCACGGAATCCATGCCGAAAAGTTCGCTCACGCGTTTGGCTTCATCCGGCGAGTTTTCCCGAATGCTGAGGAGTCGCCGGCGGTAAAATTCGGCTCGGAGCGCAAGGGTTGCCGCGCCCGTATGCGGCGGATGAGTTCCTTCAGGAGAAGAGACCATGAACTGGCCTTTCTCAAATATCTTCTTTGTTTTTACCATGAAACCTTCGGGAAAAATAATCCAGTTGGCTTCTCCGGCAAGCAGACTTTTCACGATGATCCGGTCCCTGTCAGGATTTCTCGTGGACACCGCACCCACTTTGTCAAGATAAACCCCCAGACTTCCCCTGAAAAGCCCGTAATCCGCCAGCGACCATACCGGAACCCCTGTCAACTGACAGATATAGTAGGGCATCAGCAGGGTTTCGATGCGGGTGAAGTGATTGATGACAAAAATACTCGTGCCGTCGGGCAAGTTTTCTTTCCCGTGAATATTGATCCGGGCTTTGGAAAGCCGGGAAAGCGTCTTTACGGCAAATCCTGATGTAAGATAGGCAAATCGGTTCATTGTCGGTTCAACTTTTTCTCACAAAGACACTTTTATCTCTCGCAAAGAACGCAAAGGGCGCAAAGAGAAGTAGAGCGATTTTGAAAATCGCTTCGCAAGCGCCCGGGCTGAAAATAGATAAAATTCGCTTTACAAAAATCTGCGTTTACAGTAGAGCGATTTTAAAAATCGCTTTACAAAAATCTGCGTTGCGTCTCTGCGAAAAACCTTTTATTTCCGATAAGGTCTAATAAACATTGACTGCTGACAACTTTCCGTAAACATCGCTGATGATTTTTCCGGAAATTTCTGACATGGCTTTACTCATGGCTTCTGCAAGAGATGCCGGATTTTTCTGACTGCACGTCTGTCTTGAGCGGTAGTTTTTCTGCATGATGATTCTTTTGCTCGCATCCGGCTCCTCTTCTTTCGACAAGGTAATTTCAAGACACAGCACCGCTTCCCACGAATCCGTATTGTCCTGTTCAAAAAATTCCTCCACTGCGCCGTCTATGGTGTAGGAACAGGGCGTGCTGTCTTCAACGGAGAAAACAGCCTTGAATGCGCCGGAGCCTTTCAAATCTCTTGCCAAAAAATAACTCACCATATCTCGCGGATTTGAATGCCATCGGTGATAAGCATACATGTCCCGTTTGAACGCGGCGTCTCTGAACACGATTTTATTCGATGCGTAAAGCGGCGAAATCTGAAAGCGTTTCACCCTCAGCACAAACGGAAGCTGTTTTTTCACTCCCGCATTCGGTGAGTCATATTCAAAAGAATAATAGCTTATCTTCTCCGGCGGCTGCTTCAAATTCATACAACTGCTGAGAGATATGCCGAGAGATATGAGTAAAAGAAGAAGACTTCGTTTCATTGCTTATTTCCCTGCTTTTTTAACCACGAGTACGCCGGTAATACTTTAATCGGACGCAGAGCGTCTGGTCTGCATTCCCACGCGGAGCGTGGGAATGAGTAGTACGCCGGTAATCATCACTCATTCACTCTTCTTCGAGGGAACCGGCTCCCCGAAAAGCAGTTGAGACGGCTGCTCCGAAAGATGTTCCAAAAGATTGTTCAAATTTTCACTTGCTTTTTCAAGATTCTGAAGCGTCACCAGCAGATGCCGCTGCAACGCTGAAACCTTGACATCAGAACTTTGTATCAGTCCGGCGCCTTGTTTCATAAACGTATCAATATTTTTTACAGAACCCTTGAAATCAGAAATCGCCGCTGTCAGTTCTTTTTCATTTTTTGCAATGATCCGGTCAACATCAGTGACGGTATTGTTAATATTTAAAACCGTTTTATTCGCATTTGCCGAAATGCCGCCGATGTCTTTGCGAATGTCGTTAAGGGTCCTGTCGGCATTTGCCGTAAGCGTGTCCAAAGACTGGGCGGTATTTTCAACAGAGGCTATAATTTTATTCCATTTTTCAACATCTAACATCGCATCAATTTTCGCGCTCACAGACTGAATATTTGCTGATATTTCTTTGAATCTGGCTTCTTCAACCGCCTGACTGATTTTATCAAAACCGGATTTTACTTTGTTCGATATGCCTTTGGTGTCTAATTCATTGACGAGCGACAAGACCGCATCCATACCGTCCATTAACATTTTGATGCCTGAAGGGCGGGTGCGGAGAATGGGATAATCTGTGCCGAAGCTGATTTTGGGCAGGTAATCGGGTTCGCCTTCTTTTTTCCGGTCAATTTCAATGAACATGATGCCGGTGATTCCGACCGATTTCAGTTGTCCTACCATGTCGGATTCAAGTTTCACATCCTGCTCAATGGTCAGCAGAACTTCAATCAGCGTGGCATCCGGCGCAAGTCGGACGCTTTTCACCCGTCCGACAGACACGCCCCGATATTTTACCGGCGAATCTTTATCCAATCCCTGTACGGACTCGTCAAAATATGCGACATAATTTCGCCCTTTTTCAAAATAGTTGGACATGCCCAGCCATATAATGGCAATAACAGCAAGGGTCAGCCCCACAATCATAAACAAGCCCACTGCAAAAGCGGTTTTTTTGGAAGCCATTTTGTCAGTTTTCAGTTGCAAGAGATAATATATAAGTGAGAATTGAGAATTGAGCCATCTTATTAAAAACGGTATTTCTCAATTCTCAATTCTCAATTCTAACAAACCGGCTCAATCCATCCCATGGGATCTTCAGCTTTGCCGTACTGAATATCCTGAATAGATTTGAAAAATTTGTTCGCTACGGGACCGACCTTGCCGCCGCCGATTTGGATGATCCGGTCCCCGTATTTCATCTCGCCTACCGGCGAAATCACCGCCGCGGTGCCGGATCCGAAAACTTCCTGAAGTTTTCCCGCGTCATGAGCATTCATCACTTCGTCAATGCTGATTTTCCGCTCCGAAACTTTCAGCTTCCAGTGTTTTGCCAGCGCAATGACGGAATCCCGTGTAACGCCCGGAAGAATGCTGCCGTTGAGCATTGGCGTGACGAGTTCATTGTCAATGACAAAAAAGATATTCATGGAACCCACTTCTTCCACATATTTCTGTTCCACGCCGTCCAACCACAAAACCTGAGCATAACCGTTTTTGCCTGCCCTTTCTCCGGCGTACAGGCTTGCCGCATAGTTTGCCGGGGTTTTTGCCTCGCCGATGCCCCCGCGAACTGCCCTGACATAATTTTTTGTCACCCATATTTTCACAGGGTTGAAGCCTGCGGCATAATATGCGCCCACAGGACAGAGAATGACAAAATAACGATAGGTTTTCGACGCCCGCACTCCGAGATAGGGATCGGTTGAAATAATCGTGGGACGTATATAAAGAGAGGTGCCCGGGACTCTGGGAACCCAGTCTTTTTCAAGCTTCAGCAGGTCTTTCAGCGAAGCCGTGAGAAGCGATTCGTCAATCGGGGGAATGCAAAGCATCTCACAGGAACGGTTCATGCGCGCAAAATTGGCTTTGGGCCGAAAAAGCTGTATTTTGCCGGCAGCAGTCCGATATGCCTTCAGCCCTTCAAATACTGCCTGTCCGTAGTGCAGAACCATGGTCGCAGGGGACATTTCAAAAGGGGAAAACGGTTCAATACGGGGCAGATGCCATCCCTTGTCCGGATTGTAATCCATCAGCAGCATGTGATCTGTAAAAAATGTTCCGAAACCGAGATTGGATTCATCCGGCTTGGGTTTGAGGTCTTTTGCTTTTGTAATCGTGATTTGCATTTTTTTATCTCTCCTTCATTGTCAATTGGTAGCAGGTAGCAGGTAGCAGGTTACAAGTTGCATGTAGCATGTAACCTGCTACCTGCAACCTGCAACCTGTAACCTGCAACTCTTCTAAAATTTCCATAACATCAAACCTGTTACAGCGTCTGATGTCCTTTCCAACGGATTTCCGATCAGTTCCTGAATCTCGATTTCTCCGGCAAAGAGAAGCGTTTCCGAAAACAGATGGCCGCCGACGGTTTTTCCCTGTTCGTCGCCGAGGAGAATGTGGGCATGAACAACGGGGTTTCCGTCTTTTATTGAAACATTGCCCGCGCAGATTACGATTTCAAGGGGTGAGTTTTCCCTGAACGTAACGTAAACCTGCTGTTTCTGGTCGTAAGCGCCGACAGTTGCCGAACTGACAGCGCCGATAAGGGAAAATGTTGCCATAACAATCGCTTTTTCTTTGCAGAAATTTTCGACAGACTGAATCAGGTCTTTGCCGTGAGGCAGACGCCCGACAAAGCGGCGTCCGGGTTTGAACTCTCTGCAAACTGATTTTTCCATTTCTGAAATCTCCGGGGGGCCGGGCAGCGGCAGACCTGCACCGCGCCGCCGCTGTCTGAACCCTGATTTTTTAAATTTTAAATTAAAAAAAGATTAGCATGTTTTTTTTATTCATGCAAATTTTTTAATTGGAAAATCAGACATTGCCGGACATCTCTTTCATCCGGTTCGGCAGCAGGGCGGACACTGCCTGCCAATCCTACAGTTTCCTGTGAAATCTGCTATCTGAAACCGAAACCCACCACCGTGACATCATCCTGTCTTTCATTTTTTCCTTTGTGTTCGTTAAAGGTCTGAATCATTATTTCTCTCTGATCTGCAAAAGATTTCATATAGTTATTTTTAAGCAGTTCTTTAAAACGCCAACTGCCGAAGCGGCGGTGATTCTCTCCGCCCAGCTGATCTATGAATCCGTCGCTTAACATATAGAAACACATCTCTTTTTCAAGAGGGATTTCATGATTGGCGAAATTGAAATTCAGTTCGGAGCGTTTGTAGCCGATGCTCTTCTTGTCGCCTTTTACAATCCTTATTTTTCCGTTATGAATAGAAATCAGCGGCAGTTTGGCACCGGCAAAAGTCAGCGTTCCCGAAGATTCGGAGATAAAACAGACTGCCGCATCCAAACCGTCATCGGAAAGCGCGTATTCCGTATCCTGCTGAAGCGTTGTTTTGACAATAAAATTAAGCCTTTTCAGAATTTTTGCCGGATCCCGGAACCCTTCGGTGCCGATGATTTTTCTCAGTCCGAAAGAAGCAATCATGGTCATGAACGCGCCCGGGACCCCGTGTCCGGTGCAGTCAATCACCGCGATGATAAATCCGTCTTCCACATAATCGGTAAAAATAAAATCGCCGCCCACAATGTCTCTGGGCATCCAGATGAAAAAGCTGTCCGGGAGAAAACCTTTGATATTTTCCGGATTCGGCAGCAGGGAACTCTGAATCAGGTGGGCATATCGGATGCTTGCCATAATCTTTTTATTGGCGACTTCCGCGGTTTCCCGTTCTCTTTCCGCTTTTTCCTTGTTTTTGAGCAATTCTTCCTGAGCGCGTTTGCGTTCTGCGATCTGCTCGCGGAGTTTTTCATTTGTCTCTTTCAGGTCTTCTTCTGTCTGCTTGCTTTTGGTAATATCTGTCAGAAAAACGGTCAGACCGATAATTTCATCTCCGACAACAATCGGATTGTAATGATTTTCTCTGTAATAACGGGAAATATTTTCACCCGGTCTGCATTCTTCATTCACCTCAATCAGTACAAAGGTTTCACCGCGCAGCGCGCTGTCAAAATTGAGCTTTGACTTTTCTCTTTCCACTTCGTTTTTTAAAATATCAAGTTTTCTCATTCCGATTTTTATGTCTTCATTGTAGAGCCGTCTGATCATGTCTTTATGATTCTGATTGAAAGAAAGATAGCGGTATTCCCTATCCAGCGCAAAGATGCCGATATTTCTCGGACTTTCCATCACAGAGGTCATCAGCGCATTGGAGGTTGACAATTCTTTTTTGTGCTTTTCCAAAGAAATTCTCTGACCGTAGAGTTCTAAAAATATGCGGACTTTTGCCAGCAACACGTCAGGATTGAAGGGTTTTGTGATAAAATCAACCGCGCCGGCACCGTATCCCTTGAAAATATGGAAATCGTCTGAAAAGACGGCGGACAGAAAAATGATCGGCAGATATTTGGTTTCCGCCTCCCCGCGCATGAGTTCCGCGAGTTCGTAGCCGTCCATTCCGGGCATCTGCACATCGAGAATCGCCAATGCAAACTCATTGTTGAGCGTGGCAATGAGCGCGTCATTCCCGTTGTCCGTTTTTATAATTTCCGCATCAACGCCTTTTAAGACATTTTCCAGCGTATATAAATTTTCCCGTCTGTCGTCAACTATCAGAATTTTGGGCTTATAGTTCATGTCAGAGGTTCGCCAAAGCTAAGAATAGATCGCCAAAGCTAAGAATAGACTGGGGTTTGTTGTTTTTTATCTAAGCGGATCAGCAGGTTTCCGATTTCTTCCGCAGAAAGAATATCATCCGCGCCGCCGGCAGCGATAGCGGCTTGGGGCATCACCGCGGATTCCGCCTCAGAAGGATTCTGAACTAACGTCAGTCCGCCGTTGTTTTTTATCAGTTGCAAACCGTAAGCGCCGTCATTGTTCGCACCTGTCAGGATAATGCCTATCAAATCAGAGTGATACACATCCACCGCACTTTCAAACAGCACATCTACGGAGGGCCTTGAAAAATTTACTTTTTCATCACAAGACAATGAAAAGCTGCGGTCTTCTTCAATGAGCAGATGGTAATTCGGCGGTGCAAAATAAACATATCCGCTCTGAATTTTTTCTTTTTCATCTGCTTCTTTCACTGTCAGGGCGCATTTTTCATTAAAATGCCGGATATAGAAATCGGACTGGCTCGGATGCAGATGCTGAACAATCATAACAGGCAGAGAGAAATTTTCGGGCAGCATGGACAGCAGCTTTGTCAGCACCTTCATCCCTCCGGCGGAAACGCCGATCACAACCGCTTTGTATTTTTTCATCAAGATTCTGCCCCTGCCTCACCCGCACCTCACCCCCCGGCCCCCTCTCCGAAGGAGAGGGGGTGTCGTGGGGAGAGGTCTAAAACTTTTTCTGATAGATTTTATTCTTTGCGTCAATCAGTTTGAAATCATCACACACATCTGAAAATTGAAGGCTTTCTTTGGTTCCGAGGCAGAGAAAACCCTTGTGTATCAGACTGTCTTTAAACAGAGAAAGCACCCGGTTTTGAAGTTCTCTGTCAAAATAAATCAGCACATTGCGGCAGAGAATCAGATGCATTTCTCCGAATACCCCGTCCGTGGCCAAATTATGATTCGCAAACGTGATGCGCTGTTTTAAATATTTATCCATAATAACAGAATCATACTGTGCATGATAATATTTGGCGAAAGATAAGTTTCCGCCGGCTTTCTGATAATTTGCCGTAAAGTCTTTTACATTTTTTATCGGATAAATACCTTCTTTTGCTTTTTTCAGCGCGGGATCATTGAAATCCGTTGCAAAAACAGTGCTTTTTTCATAAAGTCCCGCTTCTGTCATCAAAATGGCAAGGCTGTAAACTTCTTCACCGGTTGCACAGCCGGCCTGCCAGATTTTGATAAACGGATAGGTTCTGAGATAGGGAAATATCATATTCCTCACCGACAGAAAGAAGTCCGGGTCACGGAACATTTCTGTAACAGTTACGGAAAAATCAAAGACCAGATTTGCAAAAAACGATTCGTTATACAAAACTTCCGGGATCATTTCGCTGACGCGGGTGTAGCCCGTTTTTTGCAGAAAATTCCGAACCCTTCTCCGGATAGAGGCTTTGGCATAATGCGTGAAATCATAGCCGTAGCGCCGGAAAACCGCTTCAAGAAAAAGGTCTATCTCTATTTTTTCGATTTCGTTGTCAGTCATAAAAATTGAGAATTGAGAATTGAGAATTGAGAAATAGACAGTGTTTAATTCTCAATTCTCAATTCTCAATTAATACATCCACACCCGCATCATTGACAGCAGTCTTTCCATGTCAACGGGTTTTGCCAGATAATCGCTTGCGCCCGATTCGATACATTTTTCTCTGTCGCCTTTCATTGCCTTTGCGGTTAAGGCAATAATCGGCAGTTTCGCAAATCGCTCCTGCTCCCGGATTTTTTTCATGGTTTCATATCCGTCCATGATCGGCATCATAATATCCATCAGCACCAGATGAATGCCCGGCTCCTGTTCCAGCACTTTCAATGCTTTCGCGCCGTCTTCCGCTTTAACTATCTCCATTCCTTTTTCCCGCAGAATTTTGGACATGGCAAAGACATTCCGCATGTCGTCGTCTGCCAAAAGAATTCTCTTGTTTTTGAAAACGCTGTCTTTATCCTGAAGGTTGCATATAACTTTCTGCTCTTTCTGCGGCATATTGCTGACAATCCGATGCAGAAACAGGGTCGTCTCATCCAGCAGGCGTTCTTCGGATTTCACACCTTTGACAATGATCGCCTCCGCATAGCCCCGCAGTTGCTCTTCCTCTTCACGGCTAAGGTCTTTCCCTGTATAGACAATAACCGGCGGGATATTGATTCCTTTTTCATTTTTCAGCATACTGAGCAGTTCAAAACCGGTCATATCCGGCAGCCCCAGGTCCAGCACCATACAGTCGAATTGTCTGTTCAGGAGGGCATCCAGCGCATCTTTGCCGCTGGCGGCTTCGGTGATTTTCACATCGCCGTTGCCGATCAGTTTTCTGATGCTTTTCCGCAGGTTTTCATCATCTTCCACCACCAGCAGGTCTTTGATGTTTTTCTCGATAAAGCTTTCGAGTTTGCGGAAAGCCGCGTCCAAAGCTTCTTTTTCAGCCGGTTTTGTGAGAAAACCGACGGCACCTTTTTTGAGCGCATCAAGACTGACTTCCTCAGCCGAAATGATATGCACCGGAATATGACGGGTTTCGGGATTTGCCTTGAGCCGCTCCAGAACCGCCCAGCCATCCATGCCGGGAAGCCGTATATCCAGAATAATCGCCTCGTGCCGCTGCTTTTCCGCCAACTGCAATCCTTCCTCCCCGCTGGCACATACCACCGCTTTGAAACCTTTCTGCGAACATTGCGCGGACAGCACCTTTACAAAATCCGCATCCTCTTCGATAATCAGAATGCACCTGTCGCCGGGTGAAGGGGCAGGGGCTGTTATTTTCCGTAGGGTGGGCAGCTTGCTGCCCACCTTACCCGAAGCCTGAACCTCTGTGGTTTTCTGTTTGGCGGGCAGCTTGACTTCGGCGTGAGTTTCGGCAGGCTCAACTGCCGCGCTCAGTCGAACGCTGCCCGCCTTACACGAAGCCTGAACCTCTGCGGTTTTCTGTTTGGTGGGCAGCAAGCTGCCCACCTTACTTGAACCGGGGAGATAGAGTGTAAACGTCGAACCCTTTCCCATTTCGCTTTTCAACTGAATCTCACCGCCCAGCAGTTTTGCCAGTTCACGGGAAATGGAAAGCCCCAGTCCGGTGCCGCCGTATTTCCGGGAAGTGCTTCCGTCAACCTGCTGGAACGCTTCAAAAATATCAAGAAGCTTGTCTTCCGGAATACCGATGCCCGTATCGCTGACCGAAAAGGCAATGGCATCCTGCCGATTCAGACCGCTGCGGGACAGATCGGTCTCCGGTTCAGGTGTGTGAACAGAAAACGTGATTTCGCCTTTTTCCGTAAACTTGATCGCATTGGACATAAAATTTTTGATAATCTGTTCCAAACGCTGAGAGTCGGTTTCCATATATTCCGGGATATGCTCATCCAATCGGATAGCGAGCGTCAAGCCCTTATCGGCAATGACATGCTTGAAATTGGCATGAAGGCTGTCCGCAACATCTTGGAGCAAAACTTTTTCAATATTGACCGACATTTTGCCGGCTTCGATTTTGGAAAGGTCCAGAATCTCATTGATGAGTTTGAGCAGATCATTTCCGCTTTTGTAAATAATCCGGGCAGATTCGGACTGATCTTCGCTGAGATTTTCCTCTTTGTTGTCCGCCAGACTCCGGGCAAGAATGAGCATACTGTTGAGCGGCGTGCGAAGTTCATGAGACATATTGGCAAGAAATTCGGATTTGTATTTGCTGGTCACTTCCAATTCTTTTGCCTTCTTTTCAATGTCATTCCGGGCAATTTCCAGCGCAACATTCTTTTCGGTAATCTCAATCTGCTGTTTCTCCAGATACTGGGTTTTTTCTTCCAATTCCTCATTGGCAGCCTGAAGCTCTTCCTGCTGGGATTTCAACTGCGCTTCCGACAGCCTGAGCGCGTCCCGCTGCTCTGCCAGTTCTTCATTGGTGGCTCGGAGTTCTTCCTGCTGAATCTTGAGTTCTGAGCCCTGACGCTGCGATTCCTTGAGGAGAAAGGCGATTTTGTCCCGGGACCGGGCAGAATTAAAGCCGATGGCAATATTTTCCATGGCATATTTCAGGAACTCCATTTCCCTGTCGGTAAATTCCGCAAAAGTTCCCAGTTCGACCACACCGACCAACCTGCCTTCATACAAAAATGGTGAAACCATGATGTTGCGGGGATGAGTGTCGCCGATTGCCGAGGCAATTCGGATGTAGTCTTGGGGAACATCCGTAACAGAAATGATTTCCTTTTCAAAAGCCGCCTGCCCTGCCAATCCTTCGCCGATGCGGATGATGTCGCCCAGACTTTTGCGCTTGGCAAAGGCGTAAGTTCCGGCAAGTTTCATTTCTGTGTTTTCCCCGTTTTCCCCGTCTGAAACCAGATACAGCGCGCCGATCTGCGCACCCAGATATTTTGACAGACAGGTAATCACATTGCGGGCAAGGGTCTGCACATCCTGATCTCCCCGCATTTTTTCATTCAGTTCGTTCTGACCGCTCTTAAACCAGTCCTGTTTTTCATTTTCCTGTTTTGCCTCACGGAGTGAATCGGTCATGCGGTTGAATGATCTTGCCAGATTGCCGATTTCTTCCTGTGTCTGAATATCGAGACTCACATTGACGTTGCCCTCGGCAACACTTTTGGCAGCCCGTTCCAACTGCCGGATGGGTATGGTAATCGTGCGTACCAGCACCAGGGTGATCAGTGTTGACATCAGTACGGTCATCGCCAGCAGCACCGTTGTCACCGTGCGGGCGGAGCGGTAGGTCTCTTCGGCGCGGCGTGCAGCTTCAAACGAGGCTTCTTTGTTCAGCTTGACAAGCCCTTCCAGATTTGCGCTGAAATCTCTGAACAGTTTATAGGCTTCCTCATTGAGCAGCGTAAGGGCTTCTTCGTCTTTGCTGTCACGGGAAAGTTTCATGAACTGCTCGTGCATTTCTAAATAACGCCCCCATTTTTCCTGAAACTCGGAATACAGCGTCTGTTCTTCGGGAGATGTGATGAGCGGCTGATAAACCTCCTGATTTTTTTCAATTTTCGTCTTGAGGCCCAGCATCATCTGTTCCTGCTCCCGCATCTTGTATCCGTAATAGGTCAGTGCGTGCTGCATTTCATTGATGCGGTACTCGGAAGTATTGAAATTAATTTCGGAAACAGCGATCACTCCGGGCAGCCGTTTGGTATTCACTCTGTCAATCTCATCTTTGAGCGCGGACATTTTCAGCAGGGAAAAAACGGTTACGCCTGCCATGATCACAAGGATAAAACCGAAAGCAAGCCCCTGCTTTGTCGCTAATTTCAGATTCTTAAAGCGCATTGTTTTTCCTTTCTTTTTTATTTTATATTCAATAAGTTACAGCTTGTCGCCGTAAAGGCGGCTTCTTTTAATGTTTTCCGTTTTTCTAATTGATTCAGAAATAAATCAATATCTAATATTTTAACATCCAAACCGTATTGAAATTTTATAAACGCCGCATTTCTGCATGTGTCTGTAAATGCGGAGTGCTAAAATGAAATTTTAGCTTTATACAGTCCTTTCTGTATCAACGCTTTCGTTGCTTTTTAAATAATTTGCTGGTGGTACAGAAGCAGGTGATTCGGAAGTGTCATTCTGAGAGGAGCGAAAGAATCTCATTTATATAATACACTGTTATAATAAAGTATTCTTCACTCAGATCAGAATGACAACGACAGACTTTATCACATCTTCTATACCACTACCAATAATTTTAATTGTTAAAATTTCGTTTTTATACTAACTCGCTATCAAAAAATAAAAGTCATCTTCTGTAGTTATAGGCATAAAATTAGGAAAAAAACCCCGTGTTTGAAAGCGAATCGGTATTAGATTTCAAATGGGGTTTTAGATTTTAACAATGAAAATTCGTAATCATTCAATAGGTTTTTCAATGAACTTTTTCTAATTGATTTTTCACCTTCTTCGCAAAAATTACCGTCCAACAAAAAACTTATCAGACTGTCTCTTATCTCTTTCAAGGAATTGCTATTTAATCCCAGATGCTTTATTTCATCAGTTTGATTATCATAAATTGCATAATACATAGTTATCTTCCTTTATAATTTATACCATTTTCTGATAGTTTATAAAAAGCATTTTTATCATTTGAACGAATAAATAATTTTTTATTGTTTTTGTGTCCGCTATTTATTTCATTTGTATTTAACTCACCCCTGATTGTATTTCTGAAAGTATCTAATTTATATTTGCCTTCAAGATTTCTTTGTTTAATTTGATTTTCAAGTTCAATATAAATATCTTTTAAAGAAACAAATTCTAAACCTTGCTTATTTTTTTCTTTAATAAATTTAATAATCATCAAGTTTATCGAAGGAATTGTTCCGGGTAAGTTTAATTCTTCTTGTTTTAATTCAATAAGTTCTTCTTTAACATCAATATCAATTATTTTTTTTACTGATTTATCTAATTCTTCTTTTATATTTTTATATTTATTTATGTAATTTTTTGAAGGCTGAAAGATACTATCAGTATATTTTATTTCATCATAAATAGCACTTAATTGATTATAATATATAGGTTTGTATTCTCTGAAAATGGTATTTACTTCAAAATTTGTAGTTAAACCACCACCTGTGAAATTTGAAGAACCGACAACAGAGCTATACTTTGTTCCTTTTGAAAGCTCTGTATGAAACATATATATTTTAGGATGAAATATTAAATCATTATGATTATCTCTTTTATCTCCAAAACAATAAAATTCAAAATTTGTATAGTTACTTTTTATTTCATTTAAAGCGGTTAATGCTTCTGCGTCAGTAGTTTTAAAATCTAAACCAACAATAAATTCAACTTTCGCATTATTTACAGTTAAAGCATAATCTAAGCTTTTATATAAATAATCCAAACCTGTTCTACGTAAAAAAGCCACAGCGATTTTTACTGATGTACTTTCAACAAATTCGCTTTTTAAAACATCTGCAAGAGCGAAATTTGTATTTGACAAAATTTGAATTTTAGGCTGCATATATTTATATAATATTCCAATTTAATTTTATTTTCCGATGAATTGCTCTTCGATTTATATGTATTGTTATAAGAAACAGCAATATATCTGACATTCAGATTTTCAATTAAATCTTTAAAAGTGTCTTTTGCTTTTACTGTGCAATATAAACTCATATTTTCGGTTTCGGGTTTCAAAGCAACGCCGAATAAAGGCGGTTTGTCCCACTTTACGAGCGTTTCGTATATATGATAAAAACGACTGTATTGTCTTGAATTATAAGGCGGGTCAATATATGCAAGGTCTGCCCGCAAATTTCTGACCAATTTATTTGCGTCTTCTCTATAAATTTCAATATGTTCAAATTCTACGGATTCAATTAATTTTAATTCCAATTGACGATATTTAATCGGTTTTTTTATGTAAGCGTCAAAATGTCCGACAGTATTTGCAATTTTATCAATATTATAAATCAGAGTTGCCAATAAAATACTGTATTCTTTTTCTGTTAAATCCGTTTTCTGTTTTTCAATATCTTCTCTGATAAAACCGATTAATTTTGCATTTTGGTTGTCAAAAAATTTATTCCCGAAATTTTCGGAAAAATAATTATCGGTCAACATATCGGGATCAATTGAATTATAGCCATTCAACAATTTTTCAATTTTTATTTTATTCCACCGGCTTTTTTCAAAAAATGCTTTGTAAATAATGGCATTTGAATACAAAATATCATTTATTATCAATTTTTTGAAGTATTTTATTGCTGCTTTCGCAATGCTTGCCGTTCCTGCGAACACATCAAAAAAAGTATTTATTTCAGCAGTTTCGTTCAAGATATTTTCAAAAATCCAACCGGTCAGCTTTGATTTATTTCCAATATACCTGCGACTTTCCAAACTGATTGTTTTTTCTGCAATCATTTCCGGAAACAAGACATTTTCTTTATGTTGAATTTTAAAATTACTGCTCATATTTCAAATCATGCAGGCTTATGGGATTTCCTGCCCCTGCGGTTACGGTCATAGCCTTATGATCAGCATCATAATTTATGACGATATTTCAATTTACATTAGGAGTTACGCAGTTGAATCCTGCTTTTTTTAACCGCAAAGTTACGCAAAGATATATTTTAAAACTTTGCGCTCTTTGCGGGAACTTTGCGCTCTTTGCGGTTAATTTTTACGATGCAGAAATTCCATAAGCGTAACTCCTATTACATAATAACATTATTTGAGGACTTCTTGTAACATTAAAAAGTTCATAAAGCAAGAAAGTAGCGAAAACAGGGGGAAGCGTTTTTTATTTTGCAAGCTTCTATTTTATTTGCTATGATGATATTTTATGTTCTGTATGAGCAGTCAGCTCAGAATGGCAGAATCGGATCAGAATGACAGAGATAAAATTCATCACTGCGTCTGCATTATTACCTTACCTTTTTCAGAGATTCAACCATGCGTAAGGAGAAAGAATCATGGCAATCAACAAAGAACTTCTTGAAATTCTGGCATGTCCCAAGTGCAAAGGCGGCATCCGTCTGAATGATACGGAAACCGGACTGATTTGTGACAAATGCAAACTGTTATATGAAATAAGAGATGAGATTCCTATTATGCTGATTGAGGAAGCAAAAAAGATATCATCTGATTAAATGGAAAAATTAAGTTTGTTTTAAAAAATCCCTCAACTTTCAAATTTTTTGTATATATGAGTATTCCCCAACTGCCCAAGCCCGCAAAGTTGGTAATCGGGCTTTTTATGAAAGAAAAGAATCTCTTGGAACCGGCTGCAAAGCTGCTGGCTGAAAATTTCGGTCCGGTTGACATGATAAGTTCATGGATGGCATTTGACTATACCGATTATTATGAACGTGAAACAGGAAGTCCCCTTTTCCGGCGGATGCTTACCTTTCAGACCCTGACAGAACAGACGGCTTTGGCAGATATAAAAATCATCACCAACGAGATTGAAAAAAATTTTTCGAAAGACGGTATGCGGAATATAAATATTGATCCCGGATACATGCTGCACGAGCGGTTTGTCCTTGCAAGCGGCAAAAATTTTACCCACAGAATCTATATCGGCAAAGGAATTTATGCAGACCTCACCCTGATTTATACAAAAGGCGGATTTCAGACCTTACCCTGGACCTATCCGGATTATGCCGACAAAAAAATGCGGGTCTGGCTGAAACAGGTGCGTGACAGGTATGTCAGGGAATTGAGAATTGAGAATTGAGAAGTGAGAAGTGAGAAGTGACAGCACATTTTTAATCATGAAAATCTTTTAATCCTATAAATCAAGGTCTTAAAATGATAAAAAGCATGACAGCTTTTTCACGGGCGGAACAGATAACGGAGAACATGGAAATCAGAGTTGAAGCCCGTTCTTACAACAGCAGATACCTCGATCTTGTTCTGCGTATTCCCCAAAGTTATATTGCGCTCGAAGAAAAAATCAAATCGCTGATTTCAGAAAAAGTGACAAGAGGCAGGATAGAAATTAAATTACACATAAAAGATGATGCTGAAGAAGCCTGCATTTTTGAAGTCAGAGAGGCAAAAGCGGCAGCATATCATCAGGCGCTGCTACAGTTGAAAGAGATGTTCGGCATTCATACGGACATCTCTCTGGAACTTCTGGCAGGGCTTGGGGGCATTATAAGACCGGCAGAAACTGATACGGATGCCGAAAAACGCTGGCCCGAAATCCGGGACTGCATCAGCGGTGCAATCGCCGAACTCAATGCCATGCGGAAAAAGGAGGGGGAATTTATTGCCGGAGATTTTACCGCCCGCCTTGCGTATATCGCTGAAAGTATGAATGAAATCGAAAAAAAAGCCGGCGATCTTGTGTTTTATTATCAGGAACGTCTGAAAGAGCGCATCGAAGCCTTAACCCGTGGCATCACCGAGATTGATCCCTCACGGATTGCACAGGAAGCTGCTTTTCTTGCGGACCGAAGCGATATTTCCGAAGAAATCCTCAGAGCCAGAAGCCATATCCGGCAGTTTCGTTTGATTATGGACTCGGAAGAGGCCCCGGGCCGGAAACTCAATTTTCTCTTGCAGGAATTTAACCGGGAATTTAACACGATGGGATCCAAATCGGGAAATGTGGATATTTCTCATATCATCGTTGCCCTTAAATCCGAACTTGAAAAAATCAGAGAACAGGTTCAGAATATTGAATAATTGAGAATTGAGAATTATTTCTCAATTCTCAATTCTCAATTCTCAATTCTTTTCCGGGAGGAAGAATGGAACAAAGTTTGTTAAATATCGGTTTCGGGGGTACGGTGGTTGCCGAGCGCGTGGTTGCCGTTGTTTCTCCCAATTCCGCGCCGATGAAACGTCTGAAAGATGAGGCAAAAGAAGAAAAACGTCTGGTGGACGCCACCCACGGGCGTAAAACACGCTCAATCATCATCACAGACAGTAACCATGTGATTCTCTCTGCAATTCAGGCAGAAACCATATCACAGCGATATGAAATGCTGAAAGACACTGACAGGAATGCCCGCAGCGATAAAAAACAGATAAGCCTCTCCTCTGTGTTCTCCCCGAAGGAGAGGGAAAAAACTTATGACAATGACAATTCCGATGAAAACCGTGACTGAATCCCGAACCCGTGGCAAGCTTTTTATTCTTTCCGCGCCTTCGGGAGCAGGCAAAACAACGCTTTGCAAGGCCCTGCTTGCTCATTTTCCCGATATGCGCTTTTCCGTATCTTATACCACCCGCCAGCCCCGTGCAGGCGAAACTGACGGTATTGATTACTGTTTCATCACAAAAGACGAGTTTGTGAAAGGAACTCAGACCGGCAAATGGGCAGAATGGGCAACACTTCACGGCAATTTTTACGGCACATCCGCCGAATTTTTAGATACAGCCATGTCAGCCGGATATGACGTGCTGCTGGATATTGATGTTCATGGAATGCTGCAAATTATCACACTATACCACGAGGCTGTGACGATTTTTATTATGCCGCCGTCTTCTGAGGCGCTTAAAGCCCGTTTGGAATCAAGAGCCACAGACAAAAAAGAAGTGATTGCCGCGCGCCTGCTCCATGCGGAAAAAGAAATGGCGGAAAAGGACCGTTACCGTCATATCATTGTAAATGACAGCCTTCCGGATACGGTGAAAGAACTGATTGCCGTCGTGGAATCCTATCGTTTGGAAAAAAAATAATTGTATTTTTTGTTCAGCCACGAATGAACACGAATTGTTCACGAATATCGTGGCTGAACAAATAACAGCATAAGCATATAAATGAAAACAGAGATACTTTACGGCATTCATCCGGTTCTTGAAGCGATTCGGGCAGCCAGAAGAGATTTTGTTGAAATCTGTATTGCAAAATCTTCACCACGGCTTGAAAAGCTTGCAGATTATGCAGAATCCGGTCATATTCCTGTCAAAAGAATTTCCCTTTCCCAACTGAAGGAAATGACAGGCACAGACCATCATCAGGGCATCGCCGCACGCGTCAGTCCCTATCCCTTTGCCGATCTTTCGGATATTTTTGAAAAAGCCGATTCCTCAGCCGGTCCGCCGTTTCTGCTCATACCGGATACGGTTTCGGATACAAACAATCTGGGTGCGCTGATTCGGACCGCATTGTGTGCAGGCGTTCACGGCATCATTCTTCTGAAAGACCGCTCTGCATTGCCGACGCCGGCAGTGTCAAAAGCTTCCGCGGGCGCGATGGAGCATATACTTCTGACAAGAGTGACAAATCTCGTTGCCACGATAAAAGAATTGAAAAAAAAAGGCTTATGGGTTATAGGCACGGACACAGCAGCGAATCAGTCGCTTTTTGCTGCTGAATTGACATATCCGCTTGCATTTGTTATCGGAGGAGAGGAAAAAGGCATCCGTCCCCTTGTCAGAAAACATTGCGATCTGCTGATCCGCATCCCGCAGACAGGACAGACAGATTCGCTCAACGCTTCCGCAGCAGGCGCGGTTGTCATGTATGAAGCTTTCCGCCAGCGGGAAATGATGAAAGTGAGAAGTGAGAAGTGAGAAGTGAGAAGTGCGGAAATCACCGGAAAATGAGAATTGAAAAGCGGGAATTGAGAAGCGGGAAAAGGGAAAGAGCCGTCTTATTAAAAAACGGCATTTCTCACTTCTCATTTCTCACTTCTCTTTTCCTCTGTCTTTTTCTGATTTTTTTGACGCCTGTGTCAGTTGTCGGAGCGCAAAAGCCGGCAGTTCTGAATGACTTCACGGATAAATATCCGCTGGGGCATCACATCGCATATCTGGAAGATAAAGCCGGTCAATGGTCTGTCAATGATGTGGCCTCGGATGAATTTTCCGAAAAATTTGTCGAAAGCGGTTCGCAGGTGCAGAATTTCGGCTATACAGATTCAGTTTACTGGATCAGATTGACGCTGGATTATCAAAACGAGTTGAAAACTCGTTTTACAGATGAGCAAAACAAGTTGGACGATTTTAAGCCGGGTCGTTTTACAACGGAAAAAAAAGAATGGTTTCTGGAAGAACACTATCCGCTTTTAGATGATGTGGAATGCTGGTTCCCCGTTCATAACGGAAAACAGGAATGGCAAAAAAGGTTTGTTCTCAGCCGCGGCGGAGATATGCTGCCTTTCCGGCACCGGGATATCAGACATCATCATTTTGTATTCCGGGTAAACATGAGGCATGGAACTCCGCAAACCCTGTATTTCCGCATCAGAACTGCCGGAACAATGGAATTTTCCTTTACGCTCTGGTCCCCGGCAGCTTTTGCCGAAAAAGTGACGGCAGAACAGTTTGTGTCCGGAATTTATTACGGCATCATGCTGGCAATGGCATGTTACAATTTCTTTCTGTTTGTTTCGATCCGGGACAGAAGCTATCTTTTTTACATTCTGTACATCATCAGTTACACGCTTTTTCAACTGTCCCTGAGCGGTGAAGGATACCAATATCTGTGGTCAGAACTGCCCTGGTGGTTCAATCGCAGCATTCCTTTTTTTATCGCATTCACAGGCTTATGGATTGCACAGTTTACCCGGGCTTTTCTGAAAACCGAAATCGCCATGCCCCGCATGGACAGTCTCCTTAACATTTTTTCAACTGCTGCGGCTGCAAGCGCCGTGTTTTCCTTAATTCTGAGCAGTTACAGTCTGAGCGTGAAAATAGCGGTGATATGTATCATGCCGTTAGTGGGGGCAGTGCTGCTGACGGGGCTTTTCTGTCTGAAAACGGGGCATCGTGTTGCCAAATATTTTATGATTGCATGGTGCTGCTTCGGCATCGGGGCGATTTTTTACGCTTTGAAATCTTTCGGCATTTTGCCAAGCAATCTTTTAACAGCTTATGTCATGCAGATCGGTTCCGCGATGTTAGTCATTCTGCTGGGGCTGGGGCTGGCAGACCGAATCAATGCTGAACGCAAAGAAAAATTGGCGGCTTATGAGAAAATATTGAAAGTCCGGCATGAGGCTTTTGCAGCGCAGGAAGAAGCCACACAGATGATGGAAGAAATTGTGGAAGAAAGAACCGGGGAACTGCGGGCAAGTCTTGAACAGGTGGAATATGCCAACAAGCATATTCTGGAAAATATCCGCTACGCTGAACGCATCCAGCGCTCGCTTCTGCCCTCCGAAGCCGCGATAAACAGGTGTCTGAAGCACTGTTTCATCATAGACGAACCCAAGTATATTGTGGGCGGCGACATATATTTCTTTGAGGAATTTCCGGAAGGCTGGCTGATGGCGCTGATAGACTGTACGGGTCACGGCATTCCGGGCGCGCTGATGACCATGCTTGCCGGAACCGCTTTTAAAGAAATCATTCAGAAAGATTATTACAATGATCCCTCGCAAATATTGAAATCTCTGAATGCTGCGGTCAAAACCTCTTTATATTCTTCTGATGAAAAAACTGCCGGTTCTGATGACGGTATGGATGCGGGCATCGTTTTTATGAATGTGAAAACCGGAATCCTGACCTTTGCAGGCGCAAAAACCGCGCTGGCATATACCTCGTCGGGGGATACGCTCAGGATTATCAGAGGCGACAGGCATAGCATCGGATATAAAGACGCAAATCCTGATTTCAATTTCAGCAATCATCAGATTCCGATTCAGGAGGGCATGTCATTTTATATGGCAACAGACGGCATCACGGATCAGCCCGGGGGACCTGGACATCTTCCTTTCGGAAACAAACGCTTTCGTTCCCTGCTGAAAGAAATGCGGGAAAAATCTTTTGATGAACAGAAGAGGCTCATAAGAGAAGCATATATGGCATGGAAAGGCGATGAAGAACAAAGAGACGATATGACCGTTATCGGGTTCGGATTTTGAGAATTGAGAATTGAGAATTGTCAATTCTAAATAATGTCTCGCATCTATTTTTAGCCTTGGCGCAAAGGGCGCAAAGAAAAACTCTTTTTATAAAAAAAACTTTGCAATCTCTGCGCCAAGGCTAAAAATAGATGCGAGAAACCTTTCTCAATTCTCAATTCTCAATTCTCAATTCTCAATAAAGAGGGGAAATGAACAATCTGATTATTGAAGCAACAAAATACACGCCGTATATCCGATTTGATGCGGATAAAGACATACTGGAGATCAGGGGGGAGTCCTATCCTGAAAATCTTGCCGATTTTTACAGACCGGTATCGGAATGGATAAGATCGTATCTGGCACAATTGTCACAAGAGCGGAAAGTTACGGTGAATATCGAAATGGTGTATTTCAACAGCAACAGCTCAAAAACATTCATGGGACTGTTTGATTTGCTTGACAAGGCTGTTTCCGAAGGAAAGCATATTGTTGTCAACTGGTATTACGATCAGGAAAATGATATGGCCATGGAAAACGGAGAGGACTTTAAAGAAGATTTGGCATCGTTGGAATTTAACCTGATTCAGATTCAAAAATGAAACAAGTTACATGTAACAGGTAACATGTAACAGGTTATCTTGCAACCTGTTACCTGCAACTTGTTTTCATGTTTAAAAGAGGGAGTATGAATATGTTGCAAAATCTTTATGATTTCAAAAATGACCTCAACAGGCGGGGAATTTTCTTTTGTTTCAGCGGTCCGGTTTCACAGGATCTGCTCGTGGAAATCGGCGCGACGCTGAAACTGAAAATGGAATTGGAAGAAGCCCACAACTCCGTTGCGCTCAGAGTTTTCTCCATGGTTGTGGAGCAGGCGCAGAATGTTATCCATTATTCTGCTGAAAAATGTCCCAAAGAAATTCTGCCCGGAAGCGAAAAACAGGATGAACTGAGCATCGGTATCATTGCGGTGGGTTATGAAGGCGAACATTATTTTGTGCTGTGCGGAAACCGTATTCACAAAGAAGATGTTGAAAGACTCACGGAGCGCCTGACCCGGCTACAGAAAATGGACAAAGAAGAACTGAAAAAATTTTACAAAGAACAGCGCAAAAAGGGACCCGATGACAAAAGCAAAGGCGCAGGTCTCGGCTTTATTGACATGGCTAAAAAAGCCAGTCAGCCCATAGAATTCGATTTCAGGGAAATTGATGAAAAATTCTCCTTTTTTTCCACAAAAACTGTTATTTAGACGGAGATGACCATGGAAAATCTGAAAATCAGAGCCACAAAATATACGCCCGAAATCATTTTCGACTGTGAAAATGACCAGCTTGAAATCAGAGGCGAATCCTATCCTGAAAATATCGCCGAATTTTACGCGCCTGTTTTTGAATGGATCGAAAAATATCTCGAAGAGTTGGATGACCGGGAAGTTACTGTCAATATGGAACTGATCTATTTCAACAGCAGTTCATCAAAAATATTTCTGGATTTTTTCGAGCTGTTGGACTTCGCCGCCGAAAACGGCAAAAAAATCACCGTGAACTGGATTTATGAGGCAGATGACGATGACACCCTTGAATTCGGCGTAGAATTTCAGGAGGATTTTGAATCGTTAAATTTCAGTCTGGTTCAGAAAGATTCATAAATAAGTGAGAATTGAGTCTTTGACAGGCTCAGACTGATACCAATTCGCTTTCAAAGATCGGCCCGGCTTAAAACAGATTCAGATCGTAAAGCGCCCCCGGCTGAAAACACCCGGCTGAAAACAGATAAACCGCTTAAACCGCTTAAAAAGCGGTTTTACAGAGTTCAGATCGTAAAGCGATTTTTCAAATCGCTTAAACCGCTTGAAAAGCGGTTTTACGGAAAACAGATCGTAAAGCGCCCCCGGCTGAAAACACCCGGCTGAAAACAGATAAACCGCATCTATTTTTAGCCGGGCGCTTAAAAAGCGCCGAAGCTTAAAACAGATACGGAGATCGCTTAAACCGCCTGAAAAGCGCCCGGCTTAAAACAGATACGGAGAACACTGTTTTTGATAGCGAATTGGTATCACTTCTCACTTATTTAAGCGCAAGCAATTCCTTACCGAGAAGCCGGATGTGTCCCATCTCTTCTCTGATAATCGTGTCCATGCGGTTTTTTCCCAATTTTTCGGGGATGGCATCTTTCATTCCCAGATAAAACACGATGGAGTCTTTTTCCGCTTCGATGGCGGCTTTCAGGATTTCCTTCATAGATGAGGAGTCAATTTTCTTTTCAAAAAAGACACGCGTGTCGGCAAGCGCACGAAGATAAAGCGCCGCTTCTCCCTGAGGATCAAAAATCGTTGATGTTTTTTCCTGAACCGAAAGTTCGGCTCTTAAAGCGGCAAATATTTTTTCGTGTCCGACTTCCATTTCGGCTAATTTGAGCAGCAGCTTTTTTGCTTCGGGTGCCGAAATCTTTTCTGCTGCGGTCTTGTAAAATGCCGCGCCGTTTCTTTCCAACTGTTCAGCCATTTCAAATACGTCATCTGCATTAAAATTGTAAGCCATTTTTTTTCCTTTCTGCTTTTTTTACCACGAAAGCACGAAATTAATGAAAGCCACGAAATTATTTTTCGTGCTTTTCGCTGCTTTCGTGTTTTCGTGGTTCTCTTTTTTACCACGAAAGCACGAAATTTATGAAAAACACGAAAAAAAATTCATGGTTAAAAATATTTCGTGCTTTTCGCCAAAACATAAAAATAGGTTTTCGCATTTTCGTGGTTAAAAACCTTTCGTGTTTAAATTTTCAAGGATTTTGTCCATTACATCCGGAGCCGGCAGGGCTGCAACAGATTTTATCCGCAGGGGCAGACCGACTGCTTTTAACTCGCCCGGATCATTTTCTATGTTCGGATCATTGTATGCTCCGGCCGAACGAAATCCGAACTTTTCCCACGCAAGTTTCCGAATGCCCGAGTCGGAAAGCACGGTCAGAAGCCGGTCGCCTTTTTCCGTGAGCGCAAGAAAAACATGTTCGCTCAACACCGTCGGTTCGGGAATCAGCACACAGACCAGATTCCTGATTTTCTCCTGATAACTCGGATATGCCTGATAAAACTCAATGATCTGATTTTCACAGACAGCAATCAGCGGAAAAGATTCCTGTCCCTGTTTGATGTATCTGTTGAAAAGCGTATCTGCCGAATTTTCATGCGGTCCCGCCTGTTTCAATATGTTTTGAATTTCCGGCATCAACGGCGGAAAAGCGTTTCCGTCAATCGGACGGTTGCTGTTCAGGGCAAAGGCTGTCAGATTGAGCATGAGAAAGCCGGCGATGCTTTTGTCGGGAGCCGCAGACTGAATGACCACGCTGCCGCTGACTCTCGGCACTCTGAGCGACTCCCATGTCCGGCTTCCTTCATGCAGAAGTTTCTTCATATCCCTGACAATATAAAGCGTTTCTCTTTTTTCTGCAAGCCCTCTGCTGACAAGCGCTTCCGCTATGTCACGCCACGAACAGATCACAAGGGGCGTGACAAAAACCGTATCTGCTTTACAGTTCATAAGCGGATGCTGTTTTTGAAACTCAGCCGCTGCTGCTGCTGTTGAGAGCCAGAGTCCGTCAATATCCTGAATTTCTCTTTCGGGAATACGGATGCCGTCGGTCCGCGTGCCGTTAATGACAATGCCGTATTTTGTCCGCAGAATTTCCTGAAATTCCGGGTCTTTGAGAAGTGCTTTTTTTTCAGACCCGTAAAGAACATGAATGCTTTCGATTTCCTTCTGAATCGGCGCATCCCCGCTGATGCCCGTTTTCTCATGAATGCTGTACCACACCAGCACGGCTGCATTTGCGGCAAAAAGCACTGCCAGCAGCACGAGAAGCTTCCACTGTTGCAGCATGGACACCAGAATCATCAGTACAATGCAAATCAGTAATACGACAAGACTCATATAGTTATTAAGGGTCAGTGGTTAGGGGTCAGGGGTTCGCCTGACCTCTGACCCCGAACCCCTGACCTTTTTTTATAAGGATTCTCAGGACTAAGGCGGCGTCAGCATAAAATATTCCCATTCTTCATCTTCTGCGTCCTGAGAATCCTCAGTTAAGGGTTGGCGAATGTCTTTGCAAGGTCATTGTCAATGACATAGATACAGACTTCCTTCGCGCCCTGCTCCGAATATCTGTATTTTTTACACAGATTGTTTATCAGGAAAGTGACATCATCCTGAATCCTTTTGTCGAAAGTCTTGAACCCGTCGGTATTATAATCTTTTATACCCTTTCGGAAATTCTCATTCTCAAGAAAAGGATCCAGCACCTTTTCTTTCAGATTATAAACATAGCGGTCATAGAGGGACTGATACAGTTTGGTATCGGTGATTTTCATTCCCTCAAGCAGAATTTCACGGGTCAGCGCATCATAAGTATATGACTTCTGCGTTTCTTTCCGAAAAGACAGACGCTGATCCTTTGTTACTTTTGCGCCCAGCAGCCGATTCTCAATGCTTTCAAAAAAAGCTTCGGTGATTTCCAATTTTTCGCCAGTGTAGGCGCAGGTTTCCGCCGCGCCGATGTCGAAATTGACGCCGAACATATAATTCTGAATGTCTTTGGAAATCTGCTCCTCATTATAATAATACAGGGATTCCTTGACGCTTTGCAGAATCGTGTAGTTATACATGTGAAGCATGGAGTCCAAAAAACCTTTGGGAATCGCCTCACTGAGGTCTTTGCGGACTTTGGTGAAAAAATTGCACAGCGTGTTCATATTGATGAGCCTGTCCTCTCTGGCATAAGCAGAGTAAAACTCATTGAAAATCTTGATCGCATCACGCCCCGAAAAGCCCTTCTGACCTTCGGCTTCGGATTCCGCAATGATCCTGCGGCGGCGTTTTGCCGTAAAACGCTTCTTGTCCTCCTCCGACAGCCAGGGCGGAATATAACCCGTGTAAATTTCCATCTTGAGCAGTTGCAGATTTTCATCGCAGTAACGGGCATATTTCCTCGGATTTTCAATCCATTCCAGCATTGCCTCCGATTTCACGTTCAGACGCGAGGAAATAATGACCCGTGCAAAATTGTGCAGCACTTTGGGCAGAAAGCTGTCTTCAATATGCTTTCCGAAAATATTGCGGTATATGTCAACTTCCGTACTCAGGTCCAGCACATAAGGAATGCCGATGTATTCGATGCGGTCCGAAAAGGATTGTCCCTGAATATTTTTTTTGTCTTCAGGATTCATCAGCGCCATGAAAAGCGAGGTCACGTTCTCCTCAATATCGTCAACCTTGTGAACCCCTTCGCTGATGATGTTGTGGAGTTCTATCAGCCGCTCGATATTGTGGGTTTTGATGTCCATGAGCGCGTAGATGCCGCTGTTGGTTTTGGCATATCGGGAAAAAAGATATCTCACCTGATTGCTGTCTCTGAGAAGGCTGTTGATCCGCTTCTGAATCATGGGATTGCCCAGCACATTCTCTCTTGAAGGCTTGTCGCCGGGGTTGAACACGCTGATGCCTTCTCCCAGACGCCGGTTGAACCTGTAGGGTCTTGCATGGAGCATCTTAAAAACCTCCAGCGGCGCCTTCAGCTTTTTCAGCAGCGCATCGTAAAGGGAACTGCATATTGTGCAGGGATTGTCACGGAAAACCCATTCATATTCCTTTTCAGTGAAAATTTTCCACTTGATTTCGATGTTGGGAAGCAGTTCGTTAAAAAAGTCGCGGCGATGCTGCTTGGGGATCATCAGAATGGGATGATCGTGGCTGGGGCAGGGAATTTCAATGTAATCATCGGTAAAATAGGGAGAAGTCTGTTCTTCATAAACCTCTTTCTGCTCCTGATGCAGCAGATCGTGCTTTCTGGCAAACCCGTCAGACTCATCCGCCATCATGCCGAACATTTTTTCAAATATGGGTGCCGCTTCATGATCTGAGAAACTCCCCAGCACTTTGCGATCCAAACGCCACACCGCTTCATAGCGCATCCCTTTCTCGGTATTGGCATATTCTTCAAATTTCATGAGCAGGTTGTTGAGAAATGTGCTTTTTCCGCATCCGGGGGGGCCGTCAAAAATGTAAATCTTATTTTGCTGCGCGCCCCGCTTCAAAGCCTCCACATGACCGATCAGGCGGTTGGCAAACAGTCTGTCTGCAAAAAAAGGATGATAAAAAGCATTTTCCGAGTCAGCCACAAAAAGATTGGTGCAGTCGTAATAAACAAAATTGATGGATTCGGGATCATTGGGATACTCGTCAACGCCTTCGGAAATATAATTCTTAATCATGTCGTGAAAGACCTGAAAAACATTGCGGATGACGGTGCCGGGATTCTCGGAAAGAATTTTGAGAAATTCTTCATAAGTAATGGTTGACTGCTGGTCTTTTTCGCTCATGCGGCGATCAAGATGCTGCATGGCATTTCTGATATTTTCCATAAGTTTTAACACTCCCGATAAATTGAGAATTGAGAATTGAGAATTGAGAAACAGGAAGTGTTGATTTCTCAATTCTCAATTCTCACTTCCCAATAATTTGCCCGAATTGATAGAAAATGTCAATCATAAGGTGAATTTAATATAAATTAATTTTACTTTGTCAATTTAACTTTCCGATGTCGTTATGAACGGAACGGAGACCCCACCCCCGGCCCCCTCTCCGAAGGGGAGGGGAGCAGAAGTCGCCCCCTCTCCTTCGGAGAGGGGGCCGGGGGGGGAGGTGGGGGGCCGGGGGGTGAGGTCTGAACTGCGTAACTCCTATAATATTAAATATTAAATTTATAGCCGGCTCCGTAAACTGTCATAATAATCTCCTGATCCGGCAGCCTTTCCGAAATTTTTTTCCGCAGATTTTTGATATGCGTGTCAATGGTGCGGTCATATCCGTCAAAATTATATCCCTGCACTTTGTCTAACAATTCATTGCGGGTAAACACACGGTTCGGATTTGTCATCAGGATTTTCAGAAACCCGAATTCGCTGGGCGTCAGCTTCAATTCCGCATCGTGGATGGTTACCAGCCGCGTATTTTCATCCAATGTGATGGGACCCGCAACAATTTTCTTCTCTTCGGATTCAGGATAGGAGCGTCTCAGCACGGCTTTGACCCGTGCAATCACTTCTCTGGGACTGAAAGGCTTGCAGATATAATCGTCCGCGCCGAGTCCCAGTCCGAGAAGCCGGTCAATTTCTTCCACTTTGGCAGTAATCATAATGACAGGAAGGGTTGAAAATTTTCTGAGTTCCCTGCATATTTCCATCCCGTCCATACCCGGAAGCATAATATCCAAAAGCATCATATCCGGCGGCTGTTTTCTGATATATGGAATGCCCGCATTTTTCAGATAATCGGCAAGCAGCCGGGCAATTTTGGTTTCATCTTCAACAATGAGAATATGCCGTTTTTCCATAATGTTGTTCCTGCGTTGACATAAATGTAAAACGGGTTTGAAACCCGTTCTACAGTCTGCGAGGTGCCGGCGGAAACATGATCTCAATCCGCAGCCCCCCGCCGGGCGCATTCAAAGCCCGAATGGTTCCGCCGTGTGTTTCCACAATATTTTTGCAAATCGCCAGCCCCAGACCGCTGCCCCCTTTTGCCCGGCTTCTTGACGGATCCACCCGGTACAGCCGGTCAAACAGGCGTTCCAGCGATGCTTCCGGCACACCCGGACCCGAATCTTCAAAACTCAGCAGTATATGATTCTGTTCACAGCGGCCGGAGATGTTTAATTTACCCGGAGAATTTGTATAACGCAATGTATTTTCCAACAGATTTGAAAAAAGCTGCATCAGACGGTCCCCATCCCCTGAGAGCATGATGTTTTGCCCCGCATCAAGATCATGCTGAATCAAAATCTGCTGCTGTGCAAAGCGGCTTTGAAAAAGTGTAAGCGTTTTTTTTAAAACAGACAGGGGATTAACCGCTTCTTTTTTCAATGAAACGCTTTCCGCGTCCGCCAGCGATAGCTGATGAAGCCCCTCAACGATCTTAGACAGATGAATCGCTTCGTCATGTAAAGAATCCAGTGTTTCCATATTCAGTTCGCGAATGCCGTCCTGTGCGGCTTCAAGTTCCCCGCGAAGAATGGACAGCGGCGTTCTTAATTCATGGGAAATGTCGGAAATCCACTGTTTCTGCATCTGCTCATATTTTTCAAGGGTCTGGGCCATGGTGTTGAAGTTTGAAGCCAGTTCCCCCAGTTCATCCGATGAACGAACACAGATACGCGTTTCAAATTTTCGGGAAGCCAGCGCCAGCGTTCCCTGCGCCAATTTCCTGACCGGCTTGAGAATATGTCCTGACAGAAAAAATGAAACCAGCGCCGTCAATATAAATATAATGCCGCCGGTCAGATAAAACAATTCATACTGCTGTCTTAAAAAAGCGATTTCCAGCGGATTTGCCATGGGTTTTCTTCTTTTCAAGCCTATCCGGCCGACAATTTTTCCGTCAATTCTGATTTCTTTCAGCAATTGGTCGCTGATAAAAGGATTTCCGACAACAAGCTGTTTTTGTGCATCAAAAAGCGAAATACGGGGACCGATGCCGAAAACAGCTTCGTGCCGCGGCAAGCCATTTCCATCTCTGTTTCTGTCATTCGGCAGCGGCATATCATCCGGGGGCATATCAGGCGGCGGACGGCGTTCCGGATTCTCCCGGTTCTCGTCAGGAAACATATCATGACGCAAAGCGCGCTCCGGTTTCAAAAATTCTTCATCCGCGATATGATGAGGCGGCGGAAAAGGATGTTTAAGCCTCGGCTGATCGTGCCGGCGGGGTTTCAGATCGCATGTATCCAAAATGCGCTCCCACAGGCTCCGATTATTTTTCAGTGTGTCCCATCCGCCCTGTTTCCTGTATTCCTTGCTTACTTCGCTTATAAGCCTGTCAAGTTTGCCGAGTTCGACTTTATTGATATAATTCGCAAAGTTCTGTGAAGCATGATAATGGATGATTGCAATCATCAGCATCACGCTTACCAGAGATGTCAGCAGAAATGCCGCAAATACTTTGTATGAAAGTTTGATCCGCATGAGAATTTTCCTTAAATTTTAAAATCAGGGGATTTTTCGCCACGAATGGACACGGATTTATCACAAATTAAAAAGCACGAATTAATCATTCTGAATAAATTAGCGTTCTTTTATTCGTGATAAATTCGTGTCCATTCGTGGCGAAAAAACACTTCTAACTCTTATCCTATAAAACTCTTTCCCTCCGAGTTCAAGCAATTTATCAATCTTCACAACCTTCTCATATTTCCTTCATATTTTCTTCACAATCAACTGCTATTTTCACGCATCATGTGATCGGGAGAACATCAATTTTCAATTTTAAGGGAGGATATGAAAAATGACTAAAAAAATCGTAACAATTCTGCTGATGGTAAGTATGATGATGTGGGGAGCAGCTTTTGCAGGAGGCAGGCAAAAATGCGAGGGAACGAAAGTGTCTGCTTCGGAAACATCAACCGTAACTGAAACCGCCGGTACAGATGTGCGGCAGCATCGCCCTCCGCACGGACACCCGGGCGATCTGCTGGGAAAATATCTGCATGACAATATGATGACAGAAGCCCTTTCCGAACTTAGCGGACAGCCTGCGGAGACGGTGAAAGCAGAACTTGAGGCGCAGGGCGTCAGAAAAGTTTTTGAAACATATAAAATTGACCATGCGACTTTTCGCACGCTGATGGACGGCAAAACGGTCAAACTGGCGCAGCAGGCTGCCAACTGCGGTTTGATTACGCAGGATCAGGCCACTGCAATTGCACAGGAAATCGAATCTGCCGCGGCGGCAACAACTGAAACCACGACAACTGAAACGACAGCAACTGAAACCGAACCGGCAAATTAAACTGCGGTCGTTCCTTGTAAGGTGGGCATTTCATGCCCGCCTTACTATAGTTGCAGGGCGGACATGAAAAATGCCCGCCCTATCGGAAAACATCCGCCGGTCACATGAGTGTTTCAGAAAAAAGAATGATTTCCGATAGTTTTTCGGGAATCATTTTTTTTGCGCTTTTATGTAACTTTTTTTTAAAAAGTTGCGACTGTTAATAAGATAAGGTCCATTTTTTCTAACACTGAACAGAAAAGGAAAAAGCAATTGAAGATGAGTTTCAAGGTTAAAGCAGGTTTGGCTATCGTGTCGGCAATACTGTTTGTTTTCGCTGTATGCAGTTTTGCCCAGCAAGGCAAGCCTCAGGGAAACGAGGGCAGCGCACCCGGAGCCGGACAGGCTCCGCAGGGTATGGGACAGCATCTTATCCAGAAATTCGACAAGGATAATGACGGAAAAGTGTCGAAAGAGGAATTTGTCGGTCCCGCCGAGCATTTCACCCGTATGGATAAGAACGCAGACGGTTTTATCAGCGCCGATGAAGTAAAGCCGGGAAATCCGCCCCGCCTGGGCGGAGAAGGTCCCCAGGGTATGGGACAGAATTTTATGCAGAAATTCGACAAAAATAATGACGGAAAGGTGTCGAAAGATGAGTTTACCGGTCGTCCTGACCGTTTCACCCTTCTGGATAAAAACGGCGACGGTTTTGTCAGCGCCGATGAAATGCCTGAAGGTCCCCCGCCTCCGAAACAAGGGCAGCAGAATTAGCCGAAATCATTCGGATTGAATCACGGATGCAGTGTTTCCGCCTATTCAAAGGGGAAACCTGCATTCCGCCTTTCTCAGATAATTCCCGCAAACACGCAATGTTTGACAAACCCATTGAATCAAATGCTAAAATTTCACTGCGCCCAGGCTGAGAATGCTAAAATTCGCTTCGCTCATTTCGGCACAGCACAGTAAAACGGGTTTCAAACCCGTTCTACAGCTGACCCATTTTATAAAATTCGGTCGCTTCGCTCATTTCGGCACAGCACAGTAAAACGGGTTTCAAACCCGTTCTACAGCTGAAATTTCACTGCGCCCGGGCTAAGAACAGATTTCAGCACTCCGGATAGATAGAGAGAAAAAAGTTAAAACTTATCTGAAAAACTTTCAATTTTTTAATTTTGGTGATAAGATTTGCCTGTAAGTTGATTGTCTGACAAGTTTCAATTTTTTATTTTTTTAAGGAGGAGAAAGCGCATGAAATTTGACATGAGGTTCAAGACGGCTGCGGCGATTGTATTGGCAGTGCTGTTTGTTTTCACGGCTTGCAGTTTTGCCCAGCAGGCAAGTCCTGCCGAAACCGGGGGAAATGTTGTTCAGGGAATTGAAAACAGCACTGGCACGAATGCGAATGCAGGTAATACCGGAAATTCTTTTCAGGAAGTTGACACCACTCCTCTCTCCGGCAATACGGCAAACACCGCTTCTGCCGGCGGCGTTATCATTGAACGCTTTACCCGCTTGGATAAGAACATAGACTGCGTTGTCACTGCCGATGAAGTCCCTTTCTATAATCAGTCGGCGAAATGAAAAACAGCATGAATTGAAGAATGAAAAAGAAACTAAGTTTTTTTGAAAAAACTTAGTTTCTCCAATCTCTGTTTTCATATTTCAATATGGAACTCCCATGAATCCTTTCAATAAATCCTTTCCGCATTCAGCTTTTGTCCTGATATGCTTTGCGACAATCATCGGCATTGCCGGATGTGCAGTCGTGGGTCCGAATTATGCCCGACCTCAAACCCAAACCCCGACCGCATGGAACAGCACGCTGTCCTCCGGCACCGAAACAGCAGAATTGCTGGCGCAATGGTGGAAAACCCTCAATGATCCTGTTTTATCCGGGCTGATTGAGCGTGCTGTCACAGGCAATTCCGATATTAAAAACGCATTCGCCCGGATTCGGGAAGCACGCGCCCGCAGAGGCATCAGCGATGCGGACAGATTTCCGAGTGCCGATGCTTCCGGTGCTGTCACCACGCGGCACAGCAACGGCTCGGAGAATAAATCCTATACCATCGGCTTGGATGCGAGTTGGGAATTGGATATTTTCGGAGGCGTCAGCCGTTCCATTGAAGCGGCGCAGGCAAATCTGGAATCCGAGCAGGAAAATTTGCGGGATGTGCAGGTCTCGCTTCTGGCAGAAGTCGCACTCAACTACATTGATGTCCGCATCTATCAGAACCGTATCTCGGTGGCAAATGCCAATCTTGCCGCACAACTGGAAACTCACGGACTTGTCCGCTCGCGCTATCAGGCAGGTCTGGGCGATGAACTCGCTGTTCAGCAGGCGCGATACAATCTGGAACAGACGCGCTCCCGGATTCCCACGCTGCACGCCGGTCTGGAAGCGGCTGAAAACCGTCTTGCCGTGCTGCTGGGAGAATCTCCGGGCGCGCTGCACACGCTTCTGAAAGAAAACAAGCCCGTGCCTGTCCCTTCCGTGAACATCGCTGTGGGGATTCCCGCTGACCTTTTGCGGCGCAGACCTGATATTCGTCAGGCGGAACGGAATCTGGCGGCGCAGACCGCGCGCATCGGCGTTGCTGAATCCGAGCTTTACCCGAAATTCACTTTGAACGGCTCTGTGGGATTGGAGGCGCTTTCATCAGGCGATCTGTTTTCTGGGGACAGCAGAAGCCACAGTTTCGGTCCCCGTCTGAGTTGGCGCATTTTTGACGCCGGCGCGATCCGACAAAATATTGAAGTGCAATCAGCGTTAGCGGAACAGGCGCTGCTCCGCTATGAATCATCGGTTCTCAATGCTTTGGAGGAAGTAGAAAATGCGCTCACGGCATACGCTGCGGAACAGCAGCGCGGACAGACCCTGACGGCTGCAACCCGCGCCGCGCAGGAAGCTTCCAAATTAGCCGGAAATAAATATTCCGCCGGTCTGGCGGATTTTGACACGGTATTGGAAGCCCAGCGTTCCCTGCTGAATCTTGAGGATCAGTTGGCGGAAAGCAAGGGAAATACTACTGCCGATCTGGTGCGATTGTATAAAGCCCTCGGCGGCGGATGGGGGGAGTAAGTGAAAATTGAGAAGTGAGAAGTGAGAATTGAGAATTGAGAAATAGTCCCGAAGGGACGACTGAAAATAGCCCGCCAATTTATTGGCGGGCGATCTTATGAAAATAGCCCGCCAATTTATTGCCGGATGAGAGCGGGTCCCCCATTTTTTTTAAGTCCCGTAGGGACGGCTGAAACGCTTCGCTCCGAATTGTCCTCAGTCGTCCCTACGGGACTTGGAAAAAACTCCGTTTACCATCTTCCCGGCAATAAATTGCCGGGCTATTCTCAGAAGTCCCTTCGGGACTGGTAAATGATATGAACTCCCTCTCCGGCAATATCTATTTTAGCCGGGGCCGGGCTATCCTCGGATGTCCATGACGGACAAATTTCGGATACATGCAAATCTCGTCATAATTTTTTATAATTTCCTGATTTAATGACAAAAAAATGCTATTTAACAGTGTCTAAAAAGATGAAAATATGCAATTAGACCAAATCAGTTTTGATGAAAGTGATAAGAATTTATTTCAGATTGATGACTTGCGCCTGAAAGCAGATGCT
>JAIFKL010000278.1 GCA_020049595.1 Desulfobacteraceae bacterium | reverse complement strand
CTGATTTAATTCAGAAAATAAAACAAGATATGCTGACTGCCGCAGACCGGCAGGATTTTGAGCGCGCCGCATCGCTCAGAGACAAAATGTTTGCCCTTGAAAAAATGCTTGAAAAACAGGTTTCCGTCACAACAGATTTCAAAGACAGAGATATTATCGGCATTGCCTCGTCTTCGGAACTGACGCTGATAACCCTGCTTTTTGTCCGAAACGGCTATCTGCTGGGAACGCGGGATTTTCATTTTTCCGAGACTTTATCAACAGATGCGGAAACTGTCGCCGCGTTTATCCGCCAATATTATGAAAAAGAGAGTCATTTTGTGCCAAAAGAGATTCTGTCGCCGCTTTCTGTGGAAGATGCGCCGGTGATGGAGGACTGGCTGAAAAGCGTCAAAGGCGAAAAAGTGAGCATTCTGAGTCCCCGGCGGGGCGAAAAAGCCCGTCTGATTGAAACGGCAAAACAAAACGCCGAAAACCGCCTGAAAGAACTCATCAGTTCAAATGCCGCCCGGACGGATTTTCTTGCCAGACTTCAGGCAAAGCTGAAAATGAACCGCATCCCGGAACGTATCGAATGCTTTGACAATTCAAATATCATGGGAACAAATCCCGTGGCGGCCATGGCGGTTTTTATTCACGGAAAAGCGCACAAGCCCGCGTATCGGAAATATAAAATCAGAACGGTTGCGGAGCAGGATGATTACGCGTATATGGCGGAGGCGCTGAAACGGCGGTTTGGAAAGAGCGGGTTCGGGGTAAGGGGTGAGGGGTTCGGGGATGCCTCTGACCTCGAACCTCTGACCCCGAACCTTTTACCCGACATTCTCATGGTGGACGGGGGCAAAGGTCAGTTGAACATTGCCGTATCTGTGATAAGAGAACTGAATCTTGAGGGAAAATTTGAGATTATCGGCATTGCCAAAAAAGATGAAAAACGAGGCGAAACCGAAGATAAAATTTTCGAGTACGGGAGAGTCAATCCCATCACCTTCGGCAAAGGCGAAAAAGACCTGCTGTTTTTTCTTCAGCAGATACGGGATGAAGCCCACAAGCACGCGGTTTCTTTTCACCGGGACCGGCGCAGCGAAACGAGCCTGCGCTCGATTTTGGACGACATTCCCGGCATCGGCAAAAAGCGCAAACAGATGCTGTTGAAACATTTCGGCAGCATTTCCAATATCCGGGCTGCCAGCATCGAGGAACTCAGCGCACTGCCCGGCATGAACCGCAAGGCCGCGGAAGCCGTAAAATTGAGAATTGAGAATTGAGAATTGAGCAGGGCGGGCATGATGATACAAGCCCCGTAGGGGCGTTATCTTTGTAGCAGAAAATATGCTGCTACAAATATGCTGCTCCTACGGAGCTTATCAGAAGTCTTTCAATTTAATTCTCAATTCTCAATTCCTCAAACCCCCAGCTTTTTCAAAACGCCTTTGAGTTCTTCCACCGCAGCCGCAGATTTCGCAAGCGCGGCTTTTTCTTCATCCGTAAGCTTGATTTCGATAATCTGCTCCACGCCTTTTGCGCCCAATTTCACCGGAACGCCGATAAACAGGTCTTTGAATCCGTATTCGCCCTGAAGATACGCCGCGCAGGGCAGAATTTTCTTTTTGTCTTTCAAAATCGCCTCAGCCATTTCTACCGCAGCAGACGCGGGCGCATAATATGCGCTTCCGGTTTTCAGCAGGCTGACGATTTCCGCGCCGCCGTTTGCGGTCCGTTTCACCAGCGCGTCAATCCGCTCTTTGGACATCAGTTCCGTAATCGGAATGCCTGCCACGGTGGAGAAACGGGGCAGCGGCACCATCGTATCCCCGTGTCCGCCGAGAACAAAAGCATGGGTGCTTTCAACGGAAACATTCAGTTCCATTGCTATAAATGCCCTGAAACGTGCGGAATCCAAAACCCCTGCCATGCCGATCACCCTGTTTTTGGGGAAACCGCTTGCATTGTATGCAACATGGCACATGGCATCCAAAGGATTGCTGACAAGAATCAGCACCGCATCGGGAGAAAGTTTGACAATTTTCTGCGTCACATCTTTCACGATTTTTGCATTGGTGTTGATCAGATCATCACGGCTCATGCCCGGTTTTCTCGGAATCCCTGCGGTGATGATAACGATGTCAGAACCTGCGGAGGGTTCATAAGAATTTGTGCCGGTCAGATGCGCGTCATGTTTTTCAATGGGCGCGGCTTCCGCAAGATCAAGGGCTTTTCCCTGAGGAACACCTTCAACAATGTCAACCAGAACCACATCGCACAATTCTTTTTCTGCCAATCTCTGGGCTGCGGTTGCTCCGACATTGCCCGCGCCGACAACGGTTACTTTTTTCATGCCGCTCTCTCCTTTTTTATAATAAATGGTATTTATTTAATTAAGCTGTTATAGTGACTGAATTTAACACGGAAGCGTGAAAAATAAAAGTTTATTTTATTCATTTCTGCATTTTTTTTGATGAATACACAAGAGATGCAAAACCTGTTATTCATTTTTTTATGAAAAATGCAAAGGTAGGATATTTCTACCGTCTGAATACTATTTTCACCCTATTGACCTGCATCGTTATTTTGTGAAATAAGTAACTCAGGATATTTTGATGAATTAAAATAGCCTGAGTTTGCCGTATAAAATTTTGCAGCTTATAAATTCAGCTTATTTCTCTTCCATTTTTTTTGAGAGGGGCAACGGGGCGATTTTTTTCCGCTCCCCCGCTTCTGTCGTGAATACAATCCTGTTGCATCAAAGGAAAAACCTGTGTTGACAGAATAAAGAAAATATAGGATAATTAACGCTATGTGCCACTTTGATTTTTGAACCTCTGAGAACAGAGGGCATATTTGAGAAACTGAATTTTTAAAAAAACACGGTTTCTTTTAAAACTCATTAAAATAAGGAGTTATCTTTTACACCCGTTTTTTCCTGTTTCCGCGGGGAGACCGGGAACAGAAAAGAAGCTCGACTGAGCAACTCCTGAAAATATAAAAAGTTGCATATCGCGTGATAATTATATAAAATGTATTCATCCGAACAGAAAGATATTCAATGCCGTCCGACACGGGGATTTTTTATATGTAAAACGGCCAGGGTTAAAAACAGATATCTGTTTTCAGCCCTGGCCGTTCTACGGCAAATTTCAGCACAGTAAAACGGCCCGGGTTAAAAATAGATAAACCCGTTATGCAACAGAAAATAAAATGCCGCCGAAACGGCAGGATCGCACAATATCAAAGCGGATGAAAGGTGTTTTTTTGAGACAGCAGACAGATCATTATATAAATTTATTCTCACCTTATTTCTTTTCCGGAAAGAATCTTCGGGAAAAAACATCAGAATGATACGGTTGTTATTTTTTTTCTGAAAGACTGTATTTCAGATATAAACAAAATGGCGAAATGAGGTTTCCAAATGGATGTGAAAAATCAGATCAAGTCGCTTTTACAGCAGGCAGAACTTTACCATTCTCAGGGATTGCTGTATGAGGCAAAGGAAAGTTATGCCCGTGCAGGACAGTTGGTAAAAAAAAATGATGGGTTGATAAAAAATAAAAACCTGTTGCAGATGATTTTCAAGAAAATTCAGGATATTAAAGATCAGATAGACCGCTTTGAAAATGAATCTCCGACGGTTGAACTGCCGAAAAAAATACAGGACATTATCAAAGAAAAATTTGCTTTTTCAAGAGATACGGATGCTGCCGCGCTTGAAGGCGCCATAGCCCTTGCCAAGTTCGGACAGTTTGAAAGAGCCTTGCTGGAATTTAATGAACTCATCAAAAAAGATTCCCTGCGTGTGGAAGCGGCAAAAAATATCATCCGCTGCCACAAAGCCTTGGACACTATAGAAAAAGCTGTTTCCCTTTATCATGAATGGGTGATAGACGATTTTTTCACATCGGAACAGCTGAACAAGCTGCGGACTTTCTTTCAGGGCATTCTTGACAGCAAAAAGATTGACGTGAAACTTCCGGAAAAAATAGACACACACCTTCCGGAAATAAAAGAAATGTCAGAGGACCCGGCATATCATGACATTGATATGCCCCTCTTTGCCCAGGAGAAAATCATCAGCGAAGAGATGATTGACATCAGTTCGGTCGGCATCACAATGGGCGAGGGACCCGGAAAAGGGGAAATCCTTGAATATGACGTCAGTTTTCAGGCAGGCAATGTGATCAACCTTTTAGTTTCAGGCGCGGACAAGGGGTTTATCGAAAATTTGAAACCGGACATGGTTCTCAATGATGTTCAGTTTTATTCTCCTATTGCCATGTTCAGCGGCAAAGCGATTGTTTCTTCAATATCGAAAATCGAATCAGGTCCCAAACAGGGATATTACAGCTTGGATATAAAGACAGTGACACAATGAGCATAACATCAGAAAATAACGACGATCTGACTGCTGAATGATAAATCTTCACATTGGAAACCCGGAGATAAGATGGCGAATATCAATTTGAAAAATCGGGAAATAGAGTGTAAAATTGTTTACTATGGGCCGGGCAGATGCGGAAAAACAACGAATTTGGAGTATATTTTCAAAACCTTCCGGAAGCAGGCTATCGGCGAGATGGTTTCGGCGAACACCGAAGGGGATCGGACACTCTTTTTTGACTTTCTTCCTTTGGGTCTCGGCAAAATAAAAGACTATGACGTCCGCCTCCAGTTATATACGGTTCCGGGTCAGGTAAAATACAGTTCCACAAGAAAAATGGTTTTAAGAGAAGTTGACGGGCTTGTTTTTGTTGCAGATTCTCTTAAAATCCGGCGGGAAAAAAACATGCTTTCATTAAAGGACCTTCATCAGAATCTCAAAGAATACGGTCTGAATATTACCAAAATTCCTCTTATCATGCAATATAACAAAAGGGACCTTGCCAAACAGGGAATTCCGCTGATGTCTATCCAGCAGATGGAAAAAGATTTAAACCGTCAGCTCAAAGTTCCTTTTTTTCCGGCCAGTGCGATCAACGGCGAAGGCGTGGGCCCCACCTTAAAGACATGTATAAAGGAGACGCTGCAATCTCTGAAGAAACAGATGGGATGGTAATAAAATTGAGAATTGAGAATTGAGAATTGAATTGTCATTCTGAACGAAGTGAAGAATCTTATTTCTCATTTCTCAATTCTCACTTCTCAATTCTCACTTCCTTACGGACAGTAACATGAACAGCAAAATTGCTCTTTCGGGAGATTTGAATTTTATCGGTCTGGGGGACCTTCTGCAATTGGTCGGCTCCATCGGCGGCACGGGAATTTTGCGTATTATCAGCAAGTACGCTCCGGAACCGGGGCTGATATATTTTGTAAAAGGCAATATCGTCAGCGCGTCAAACGTCTTGCTGGAAGCCGATAAAAAGATCGGTCTGGATGCCGCATATTCGCTTTTCGGATGGCTTGACGGCGAATTTGAATTTGCCCGGCAGGATATTGATGTAAAAAAAAACATCACCACAAACCGAATGGAGATTATCCTTGACGGGCTGCGAATGGTGGATGAAGGGATTATTCCGGTCCTCGGTCCTGTTTCCTTTGAGAAAAAAGCGGACGGCAAGGATAAAACGCACAGTATTCCCATCATCAAGGGACCCTTGGTTGATTATATATATGTGGTGGATGAAGAAGAATTCCGAAAAGGACGGACCATTGTGCAGGAAAACAGCTACGGCAGTTGGATATGGGTCATATTGGAAGGTGTTGTGGATATTGTAAAAGAAACCGCCCAGGGTCCCCTGACGCTGATTAAAATCGCAGACGGCGCATTTATCGGAAGCATCACCTCATTTTTAATGCAAAGCAATCCCCGCAGCGCCACAGCCGTTGCCGCAAGCAATGTTCAGCTCGGGGTGCTGGATGCCCAGCGTCTTGCCAATGATTATTCGGAGCGGTCCCCTGAATTCAGAGAATTTGCGCTGAGTCTTGACAAGAGACTCAAAAATATAACAGAAAGAACAATTGAAATCTTTCTGAAAAAAGACAGACTGAAAGAATTTGCCAAAGATAAAAAGCCATATACTGTCAAAGAGGGAAAACTTTTTGTCATCAGAAAGGGTTCCGCATTTATTGCCCGAAAAACAAACACAGGATATGTTTCTTTGGCAAATCTCGGCAAAGACGATTTTATCGGACATATTCCGTTTTTTGACATCGGACACGAACCCAATTCCGCATCTGTTTTTGTATCGGAGGATTTTGAAGTACAGGAGATGGATGCCGACAATTTGCGGAAAGAATACAACCGGCTTTCAATCACGCTGAAAAATATGGTGGACCATATTGCAAACTGCATCACCATCACCACCAGCACCGCAAGCAGTTTCCAGAAAAAAATTGTTCAAAACAAATAAGTCGGAAAAAACGATTCCTGTGACTGTGAAGGTTTAATTTATGAGTACAATAGAAAAAAGAAGGCATGTCAGGGTTGATTCATTCAACCTGTCTTATGTGTGTGTTGATGAAAGCGGCGAAGTCATTAATGAAGGCATGGGCAGGACCCTGAATGTGTCTGAGTCAGGGATTCTTCTGGAAACTTATTTTCCGACAGAGTCGGGCCAGCTTTTGGAACTGACCATTGCCCTTGATGAAAAATTAATTGATATTAAAGGCAAAGTTGCACATCACCGAAAGGGAAAGAGCAGAAGTTTTGAAGCCGGCATTGAATTTGTTGACTTGACGGAAGACAAGCTGACGGATATAAAAAGATATATAGAACTGTTTCAGAACCGGGAAGACAGCGATAATTGAAAACCGGCTGCAGGATTATACAGGATTGTACAGGATTGTACAGGATTGTACAGGATTCAATATTCTGAAAATTCTGCATAATTGCGCGGATATTGACGGCAGACGATCAGCCGATCCGAAAGGACATATTAATGCAACATACTGTATTTCAAAGTGATTTATCCGAATTAAAGCTTGTAAAAAGAGGAAAAGTACGTGATGTTTATGATCTCGGCGACGCGCTGCTCATGATTGCCACAGACAGAATTTCGGCTTTTGATGTGATTATGCCCGATCCCGTACCGGAAAAAGGAAAAATCCTCACGCAGATTTCCCTGTTCTGGTTTGACAAAATGAAATCGCTGGTTCAGAATCATCTGATTTCAGGTGATACAAAAGACTATCCGGAGATTTGCAAGCCATACAGCGACATCCTTCGGGGACGGAGTATGCTGGTCAGAAAGGCAAAGCCCCTTCCGATTGAATGTGTTGTCAGAGGCTACATCTCCGGGTCCGGCTGGAAGTCATATCTGAAAACCGGCAGCGTCTGCGGCATCAGACTGCCCCCGGGACTGCAAGAATCCGACAGACTTCCCGAACCGCTTTTCACACCTTCCACCAAAGAAGAAACCGGGCATGATATCAACATTGATTTTGAAGAGACTGTCAGAAGAATCGGCAGTACCCTTGCGGAAAAAGTAAAGCGGCTCAGTCTTGACATATATAAAAAAGGTACGGAGCTGGCTGAACAGCAGGGCATTATCATTGCAGACACCAAATTTGAATTTGGTCTGATCGCTGATGAGGTCATTCTTATTGATGAAGTGCTGACGCCGGATTCTTCAAGATTCTGGCCCAAAGCTTCCTACAAACCCGGGGGCGGACAGCAGAGTTTTGACAAACAGTATGTCAGGGATTATTTGGAATCACTGCAATGGGACAAAACACCGCCTGCGCCGTCTCTTCCGAAAGATGTGATTGAAAATACGGGAAAGAAATATATGGAGGCATTGAAGCGGCTGACCGGCAAAGAATTTTTAATTTGAACCACGAAAACACGAAATTTATGAAGAACACGAGATACCGTTCTTAACTTAAATCTTTTCGTGCTTTTCGCTTCTTTCGTGTTTTCGTGGTTCTCTTTTTTACCACGAAAGCACGAAATTAATGAAAGCCACGAAATTATTTTTCGTGCTTTTCGCTTCTTTCGTGTTTTCGTGGTTCTCTTTTTGCGCCAAAGATTGAAATATGATGTATGAAAATATTGCTCTTTCCCGAATTGACCGGGAAAACAACACCTACCGCATCAGCACCGAAATGCCCGGAGACAGGCTCAAAGATTCGATCCGGAACGTGGGACTGATGCACCCGCCCATCGTTATTAACCATCCGATATCCGCTGATTTTGTAATTGTGGCGGGATTCCGGCGGATTGCCGCGTGCCGGGAACTCGGATGGTCTGAGATTCCCGCAAGAATATTGCCGCCCGAAACAGAAAAATCAGACTGCATAAAGCTTGCGATCACAGACAACTCGCTTCAGCGTCCCCTGAATCTGATTGAAACTTCCAGAGCCTTGCATTATCTTTCCGAATTTTATCAGGATCACAGGCAATTAGCCCGGGAATCATCGTTGCTGGGATTGCCTGAAAATCCCTCTCTTATCGGAAAAATCAGAAAACTCTGCCTGCTGCCTCAGCCGCTTCAGAACGCAATTCTTTCCGATGTCATTCCGCTGGCAGTCGCATCGGAGCTTGACGACATGCCGCCGGATACTGCGCTTGCCTATACAAAGCTTTTTGAAATCTTAAAGCCGAGCCTCAACAAGCAGAGGGAAATCCTTACGCTCGTCAGGGAAATTGCACACCGGGAGGATATGTCGCTTCTGAATGTCCTTGAATCCGATGCAGTTGAGGAAATTCTCTGCGATAAAGAATCTGACCGGAATCATAAGACCCGGGAAATCAGACGTTATCTGAAACAGAGGCGTTTTCCCGCCATCACACGGGCAGAACAATCCTTTGAAGCCTGTGTCACATCTCTGAACCTCGGAAAAGATATGAAACTGATCCCCCCGGAAAACTTTGAGGGGACTGTCTATGCCCTGCATTTGCATTTCAGAAATATCTCAGAACTTGACGCTCTTCTGGCCCGACTCGAAAATATCATCCGCAACCCTTCCGCCAAAAAAATATTTGAGCCTGAAATATAAGAATTAAAGGCTTTCCCGCACTTTATTTCCGATTTTTCGTTTTTTTTTCTTGACTAAATCCGAAATATAATTCATATACATTTTTAACAAATAAATACGGTTCAAAAAATTTATGGGAATACAGGAAAGAAAAAAACGAGAAAGAGAACGCAGACGGCAGCAGATCATGGTTGCCGCCAAAAGAGTGTTTTCCGTCAAGGGCTTCACCAGAGCGACAATGGAAGATATCGCACAGGAAGCGGAACTCAGCCCGGGTACACTTTATCTTTATTTTAAAAATAAAGACGAACTGTTTTCCTCACTTTCCATACGCATACTGCAATATCTGAACCTGAGACTGGAGCATGTGGTCAATAATGAAAAAGAACTCAGTTCGGATAAGAGAATTGAATCGCTGAGAGAAGCGCTCTATGATGTTTATGAATTTGATCCGGTCATCCTGATTAATATGTTTCATCTTCAATCCAGCGATACATTGAAGAATCTTTCTCCCCAACTGCTCGCTGATCTCAAAGGGTTATCCCGAAGTTCACTCAAGCTGCTGGCAAAAATATTTGAACACGGCATAAACAAAGGAGATTTTATAGAAAGGCATCCTGTCGCGCTGGCGGATATTGTATGGGCAATATTTTCAGGTCTGATTTTATGGGAAGAAAGCAAACGGCTTATCAATGACAACAAAAATTATTTGAAACAGACGCTTGAAGTTGCATTTGAGATATTTGCCCGCGGCATAAAGAAATAAAATATCAGATAACGGATAAAGCATCGTAGGGGCACGCCGCCGGCGTGCCCTCCCGATAAAATACGGACATGCCGGTTTAAAAAAACATGCCCCTGCAAAACGTCATGCACACCGGATTTCATTCGGTGAGGCTGCGGTTTATCTGTCATCTGTATCTTTAAAATAAAAGATAAACTTTTATTAACTCATAACAAACCTTTTTTCAAGGAGGACGAACATGGCAGAGGATAAGAAAGAAAAGGCAGAAGTTGTAGAAACATCCGAGGCTCAGATTGCGGTACATTGGGGGGAAGAATCCTATTATCATCCGTCTGCGCAGTTCATTGCTCAGGCAAACATGACCGATCCCGGCATCTATGATCGGTTCAGTCTGGATAACTTTCCGAACTGCTACAAAGAATATGCGGATATGTTAGACTGGTACGAATACTGGCATACCACTTTGGATACCAGCGATGCGCCTTGCTGGAAGTGGTTTGTCGGCGGGAAGATCAATGCTTCTTACAACTGTGTGGACAGACACCTTCCCAAGTATAAAAACAAAACTGCCATTCATTTTGTTCCGGAACTTCTGGAAGACAAGACCGAGCATATCACGTTTCAGGAACTCTATGTGCGGGTGAACGAGTTTACAGCAGTGCTTCAGGATTTCTGCGGGCTGAAAGCCGGGGACCGCGTAACGCTTCACATGCCCATGGTCCCGGAACTGCCCATCACCATGCTTGCCTGCGCCCGGCTCGGCGTTATTCATTCTCAGGTCTTCGGCGGATTCAGCGGCAAAGCCTGCGCTGACAGAATTGTGGATTCAAAAAGCGAAGTCCTCATCACGATGGATTCCTATTATCGGGGCGGCTCCCTGATTGACCACAAGGAAAAAGCCGAAATAGCTGTTGCCGAGGCAAAAAAAGAGGGACAGAAGGTTGCCAAGGTTCTGGTGTGGCAGCGCTATCCTGGCAAATATTCAAGCCCCACGCCCATGGTTGACGGACGGGATTATTTCGCAAACGATCTGGTGAAGAAATATTACGGAAAACGGATTGAGCCGGTCAAAATGCCCGCCGAAGCCCCGCTTTTCCTCATGTACACCAGCGGCACCACCGGAAAACCTAAAGGATGCCAGCACAGCACCGGCGGATTCCTTGCTTATGTTACCGGCACCTCAAAATATGTTCAGGATATTCATCCGGAAGATGTGTATTGGTGTATGGCGGATATCGGATGGATCACAGGACACTCCTACATTGTTTACGGTCCTCTGTCGCTGGCGGCATCCACCGTTATCTATGAAGGCATTCCCACTTATCCGGATGCCGGACGCTGCTGGCGGATTGCACAGGAGTTGGATGTCAATATTTTCCACACCGCACCGACTGCCATCCGTGCGCTTAGGAAGGTCGGTCCCGATGAGCCTTCAAAGTACACCTACAACTTCAAACACATGACCACCGTGGGCGAACCCATCGAGCCGGAAGTGTGGAAATGGTATTATGAAGTGGTCGGGAAAGGCAAAGCCGCGATTGTTGACACATGGTGGCAGACAGAGACCGGCGGATTCCTGTGCAGCACACTCCCGGGTATCAAGCCCATGAAACCGGGAAGTGCGGGACCCGGAATGCCCGGTATTCACCCGATCATCTTTGATGAAGACGGACATATCCTCCCCCGGGGCGCGGGCAAAGCCGGCAATATCTGCATACAGAACCCCTGGCCCGGCGCTTTTCAGACGATATGGGGAGACCGCGACCGTTTTGTCCGTCAGTATTATGAAAGATACTGCAAGGACAAAAACAGCAAGAGGTGGCAGGACTGGCCCTATCTGACCGGCGACGCGGCTGTGGAAGCTCCGGACGGATATATCCGTATTCTGGGCAGAATTGACGATGTTATCAATGTTTCCGGTCACCGTCTGGGAACAAAAGAGCTTGAGTCTGCCGCACTCACGGTTCCGGAAGTGGCGGAAGCCGCTGTTGTTCCTGTGAAACATGAGATCAAAGGAATAGAACCGGACCTGTATGTCGCGCTGAAACCCGGAATCAAGGCGACTCCGGAACTTGCCGACAAAATATCCAAAGCGATTGTAACTGAAATCGGCGCTATTGCAAGGCCCCGGAAAGTCTGGATTGTTCCTGACATGCCGAAAACCCGGTCCGGTAAGATCATGCGGCGGGTACTCGGTGCGATCTCCAACAAAACGGCTGTCGGCGACGTGATGACGCTGGCAAATCCTGAAATCGTTGAGGCAATCACCAAGATGGTTCAGGGCTAAGTTCTTATCATTGTTTTGAAAAGCAGCACAGAATTTTTGTCTTTTATTCTGAGACAATGGCTTTGTGCTGCTTTAAAATGAATAAAATTCATTTTTTCACGAAAGTTTATTTATTTTTAACACGAAAGCACGAAAATCTTTTTCGTGTTTTTCATATCTTTCGTGTTTTCGTGGTTCATTTTTCAGACCTCCGGGATTTATAACATCTCGGAGGTTTTTTATTTTCAGATTTTGATTTTACCGGAATCTTATGATAACGTAAGCAAATGTACGCTTTATTTTTATAACCTATTTTCGGCGAAAGAAATGAATCGCAGATGCGAGATATTTCAAAAATTTACATAGATCGGCAAATTGCAGATACGCCCGCAGCAATCTCGTTCAGCCGCCTGAACATTCCCTGTGAGGTGGTGGATGATGCGGGCAGCGTTTTCAAGGCGGTCGCATCGGCAGATGATCCGGTTCAGAAAGGCAAGGAAATTCTTTTCCTTACCCGCAACAAAGGCGCGTTTGTCAGAAAATGCCCGGGCACGCGGCATTATACCTGTTGCGGCTATAAAATTCTGCACATCGGCACTTTCTGCGTCATGGACTGTTCCTACTGCATTTTGCAGTCCTATTTTCATCCGCCGGTGCTTCAGTATTTTGTGAATCATCAGGAAATGCTGGCAGAATTGGACAGTCTCTTTGCGGAAAAAGAAATATCCAGAATCGGAACCGGAGAATTTACGGACAGTCTGATATGGGAATATTTTACCAATCTTTCCGAACTGTTAGTACCGAAATTTGCGGGACAGTCCCGCGCGGTATTGGAATTGAAAACCAAGACCGTGGCTGTCGGTGCATTGAAGCATCTCCGCCATAACCGCAAAACCGTTATGGCGTGGTCATTAAACACCGAGCAGGTGATTCACACCGAGGAGCGCAACACCTCGCCGCTTTCCGCAAGGCTTTCCGCAGCCGCAACATGCGAATCGTGGGGCTATCCGCTGGCATTTCATTTTGACCCCATGATGCTTTATGAAGGGTGTGAAAACGATTACATGCAGGTGGTTGAGCAGCTTTTTTCCCGTGTATCAGCGAAAAACATTGTCTGGATAAGTCTCGGCACTTTTCGTTTTATGCCGGATTTGAAAGCCATTGTCTCAAAGCGTTTTCCCGGTTCCAAGATTGTTTACGGCGAATTTATCACAGGTCTTGACGGAAAAATGCGTTATTTCAAACCGCTCCGCATTGCACTTTATGCCAAAATGGCTGCACGGATCAGGGAATTTGCGCCGGATACGCCGATTTATTTCTGCATGGAAGATGATGAAGTGTGGCAAAAATCGCTGGGCTTTATTCCTTCGGATTACGGAGGCTTGGCGAAAATATTGGATGATTCTGCTGTGAAACACTGCGGACTGGAAATATGAAACTTTTTTTAGCCACGAATGGACACAAATTGAAGCACGAATGAAAAAGCACGAATGAAAAAAAAGATTTCGTGGCATTTGCGCCTCTCGTTCCCACGCTCCGCGTGGGAATGCAGAGCGGACGCTCCGCGTCCGAACAGTAAAACGGGTTTGAAACCCGTTCTACGTTCCCACGCGGAGCGTGGGAACGTAGAAACGAGAATTCGTGTACTTCTGTTCGTGAAAACATTCGTGTCCATTCGTGGCTAAAAACAGCAGGGTAACTACAACTTATGAAAAAATATCTTAATTATCTGATTATGTTATTGGTATTGACGGCAGTTTTCGGCGGGGTGTATGCCTCCGGATCGGAACTGCTTCAAGTGCAAATCCGCAATCTTGACCGAGCCGCTCTGGTAAGCCTGTTTCAAATGGACATTGACATTGACGGCGTGCATGGAAACACGGCGCGGGCATATATTTTTTCCGACCGGCTCGATGATCTCCGAAAACCCGGCTCGATGATCTCCGAAAACTCGGATACGATATAACCGTCATCCCCAGTCGGATCAAACGGGATTCCCGCTTGCTCACGGGCTATCCTAACCTTTCGGAACTTGAATCCGAACTCAAACAAATCGAAGCGGCGCACCCGAATTTATGCCATCTTTACAACATCGGCGACTCGACGCGGGGGCATGAACTCTGGTTTATGAAAATCTCCGACAATGTGGACGCTGAAGAAGACGAACCGGAGTTCCATTATATTGCTTCCATGCACGGCGATGAGCCTGTGGGAATGGAGCTTTGTCTCAATCTGATTCATCTGCTCACAGACGAATACAGCGCGGATGAGCGGATCACGGATTTGGTGAATGAAATGGAAATATGGATCATGCCGCTGATGAATCCGGACGGTTATGTGAGTCAAAACCGTTACAATGCCCAAAACAAAGACCTCAACCGCAGTTTTCCCGACCAGTATCATGACTCGGTGAATACGGTCAGCGGACGC
>JAIFKL010000211.1 GCA_020049595.1 Desulfobacteraceae bacterium | reverse complement strand
GAAAGGGTTTGTCAAATCTTGTCCGGCTCCTGATTTTATACCAATTCGCTTTCAAAAACTGTGTTCTCAGTATCTGTTTCAAGCCGGGGCGCTTTTCAATCCGAACTCGTAAAACCGCTTTTTAATCGGTTTAAGCGATTTATCTATTTTTAGCCGGGTGTTTTCAACCGAGGGCGATTTACGATCTGAAAAGACCGATTTTTGAAAGCGAATTGGTATTAGCCTCGCAAGTCATAAAAACAACAATAACAGGTCTGAATTATGAAAAAACTATCCGAATTTATATCACTGTTATCGCCGAAAGGCGTGCTGCATTTTGAAGATACAGCCATACACGGCATTGTCTGCCGCCCTGAAGAACTGCGGGAAAAATCCCTTTATTGCGTCATGGATGAATTTCTTCAATACGGACATTGGGTGCAGGGCGCTGATTTGCTGAAATCTCTCAAATCAGAGAAAATTGCCGCACTGCTGCTTGAACAGCCTGTTTCCGATATTTCTCTGCCCCAACTGATGGTGGCGGACGCGAGAAAAGCAACAGCCCTTGCCGCAAAATATTTCTTTGATTCGCCGGATAACGATATGAAAATTATAGGCATAACCGGCACCAACGGCAAGACCACGACAGCGCATCTGATCAACCGTCTGCTGAACGCCTGCGGAATGCCGGCTGCCGCGCTGGGGACACTGGGACTGTATGCGGGATATGAAAAGTGTGCGGAGGCTGTTTATACCACGCCGCTGTCGCCCATGCTCTTTGAAACGCTGCATGAATTGCGAAATGACGGCATCGCCGCGCTGGCAATGGAAATATCTTCCCACGCGCTGAAATTAGACCGGACCTTCGGGTTAGATGTTGATGTCGCGGTGTTCACGAATCTGACGCGGGATCATCTTGACTTTCATGAAACAATGACAGATTACCGGGCATCCAAGCTGAAACTCTTCACGGGACTGAAATCCGAGGCGACTGCTGTGATAAATGCCGATGATCCCGCAGGAAAAGAATTTATCCCGCTCTGCCCCTGCCGGGTCATAAGCTACGGCTGCGGTACTGAGGCAAATCTGAGGGCGGAAAATATCTCCTGTTCTCCTGCTGGAACAGATTTCTGTATTTCCTATCAGGGAAAAAATTTGGAAATGAAGACATCGCTGGTGGGAAATTTCAATGTTTACAATGTGCTGGCTGCTGTTTCCGCCTGTCTCGCATCGGGCGCGGATGCGGACGCGCTGCAAGCCGCGGCTCATGTTCTGAGCGGCGTCGCTGGCAGGGTTGAGCCGGTGCAGTTGCCGGGAAACCGGGTGGGAATTGTGGATTACGCGCACACGCCGGATTCTCTGGAAAAAGTCTTGCAGATGCTCCGGGCAAGCGGCTCAAAGCGCATCATTACGGTCTTCGGCTGCGGAGGCGACAGGGACAGGGGCAAACGCCCGCTGATGGGAGCAGTCGCGGCGCGGCTTTCCGATATTTGCGTGGTCACATCCGACAATCCCCGCCGGGAAAATCCCGATGCGATTATTCAGGACATTCTTGCCGGTATGCCAGAACACCAAGGCATAACGGTTGAGCCGAACCGCCGGGAAGCCATTCGCAAGGCATTTCTTATGAGCCGGGAAGGCGATGTGATGCTGCTGGCGGGAAAAGGACATGAACCCTATCAGATTATCGGCGATGAGCATTTTCCCTTTGATGATCGTGAGGAATTGAGAAAATTGTCCGCAGAGGATGCCGCATTTTACTCACAGAAGCAAAATTGAAAACGCAGTATTTCTGATATGAAAAAGAATATCCTATCTCTTAAAACAGGATTAGCAGTCACACTGTTATGCTCTTTAATTATTTCAATTATGATGATGTCTATTGCTTTAGATCATAATCCGATGGGAGAATTTTGCGGATATCCGGAAGAAAGAACCGCCGGGACGGGTTGCCATATTGATTGGATTCATCTGTTCAATCTCGGAGTTATGTGGTTTTTATTTTCATTCCTGTTAATTTTTTTTGTAATATTGATAATAAGATCAGCCTATAGAACAATATTTCTGAAATAGCAAAAAAAACAAGAGCAATGCTCAATCCTTTTTGAAGTTATACCATGAAAAGCGGTTTTACGGAGAACACAGTTTTTGAAAGCGAATTGGTATTAGGCGCTATAGCCGTTGATAACTGTCTTGAAAATCCCTGTTAAAATTGCAGACGGACAGTGATCAGACGGAGAACTTGGAGTAACTTAATGTCATTGGAGCAGACGCTCCGCTGTGTCTGAACATTTTCTATGTTTTTACGGCTTGCGCCAATGAATATTTTATGCTATATTCCATTATCATTTTAACAGATGTTCAGAAAACTGATTTCACAAGGCTGCGGAATATAAAATAAGGATTGAAAAACATGGAATCTTTCGGCGTCGTCAGTATGGATATTTTTTATTATGCGCTTGTTTTTCTGCTTTTTCCCGCAGCGCTGCTGGTGATGTCTGCGATCTGGTCCGGTTCCTTACAGGATCGGGTCAAAATAAAAACAAAGGAATTGCAGGAAGCCAACGAAAAATTAGAAAATTATGCTGCCACGTTGGAACAGAAAGTCGAAGAACGGACTGGGATGCTGAATGAGACGCTCGGAAAGGTTGAAGAAGCCAATAATAACATCATGGCAAGCATCCGTTATGCCAAACGCATACAGGAGTCTTTGCTGCCGAACATGGATAAAATAAGAAAGCACCTTCCTGACAGTTTTTTCTTATGGATGCCCAAAGATTTGGTGGGGGGAGATATTTTTTATGCGGATGTTTTTGAAAACAGCATGATTATTTCCGTGATGGATTGTACCGGGCATGGCGTTCCCGGCGCGTTTATGACCATGATTGCTTCCTCATCTGTAAAAAGAATCATAGAAGACAAGGGCTGCCGCAACCCTGCCGAAATTCTGAAACAGTTGAATTTCATTGTAAAAACCCTGCTGAAACAGGATACCGGGGATGCTGTCTCCGATGACGGGCTGGATGCCGCGGTCTGCTTTGTGCAAATGGACTCTTCTGCCGGTACTGTTCTGACTTTTGCAGGCGCGAAACTTCCCCTGTACTACATTCAGGACGGTCAAGCCCATATCATTAAAGGAGACAAGCAGAGCATCGGCTACAAAAAGGCTGATCTTGATTTTGATTTTACGAGTCATACAATCTCGTTAGAACCGGGAATGTCTTTTTATCTCGCGACGGACGGATTTGCAGATCAGAAAGGCGGAGAAAAAGGATTTGTTTTTGCTCAGAAGCGATTTAAAACACTTCTTCAGGAGGTCAGCAACCGACCCTTTGATGAGCAGAAAAAAGAACTTATCCGAGCTTTTGATGAATACAGAGGCAATTATGAAAGACAGGATGATATGACATTGTTAGGCTTCAGATTGTGAAGACAGGAGAACTTGGCGGGGTGTCTGAAAAATATGGCTGAGGTACCCGGGCGGAAAGCAGCCCGGCAATAATTTCAGCGTATTTTTAATAAGATGGCGCACTTCGGAAAGCCTGAAGCAATTCTCAATTTGTGTTTCTGCAAAAGGAGAAATGAATGGAGAATTTGAAAATTAACCCCACAAAATACAGTCCTGAAATATATTTTGACTGTGAAAAAGGCGTTCTTGACATCAAAGGCGATTCTTATCCCGAAAATACCGAAGAATTTTATGCACCCGTATTTTCCAAATTGCAGGAATATCTCAGACAGTTCGGAGAACAGGCTTTCATCCTGAATGTGGAACTGACATATTTTAACAGCGGCAGTTCCAGGGTGTTAGCTGAAATATTTGATATGCTGGCAGAAGCGTCTTCCGCCCGACATATCATTATAAACTGGATTTACGACGAAGAAGATGAAGGCGCACTGGAATGGGGGGAAGATTTTGAGGAAGAATACGCTGAATCGCTGAATTTTAATCTGGTCCCCAAAACTTCGGACTGAGCTTTCAGCGTCAGAGAAACTGCGCTGACGCTTTGACAATGTTTACGCATTTTATGTCATCATGCAGTTTTATAAAAAAACACATTGTCAAATCTCAGACTCAACCTTTTGTTTTAATACATTGATGCTTCCGATAATTTCCCCGAAAAGCGATTCCGTTTTTTTCAGCACCCGGACGATTTCCGCTTTATCGCCCTGCTTTTCGCCGATGCGCGCCGCCGCGTCGGAAAGGTCTGCGGCATAAAGCTGAAAGCGGTCTGTCAGAATATCGTAAAGCACTTCCGACAAGGCGTCTGCCAGTCTGAACAGATATTGAAATTTTATGTTTTCTCTGTAATCTTTGAAATGAAACAGCAGCGCGCTTTGTGTTTCGCTCTTTATCCGTGAGAGTCCCTTTTTCAGCGCGGAAACTTCCCCGCCTTTCCCGTTTAGGGAAGATGATTTGAGCATTTTTTTTAAAAAACGCATGAAAGAATAAAGGCCGAAGCGCATAACAGCTTCTGTTTTTATCTTTGCGCTGTAACGCATGGAACTTGTCATGGGCGGAAAACTTAAATCTTTTGACCGCTTAATCACTTCCGTATCCGGCAGTTCAATGCTGCCCCGATTTTCCGGCATCGGCGGAATCCCGAAACTTTCCATTGCCTTGTTATATTCGCCGAGCGCGGCTTGTGCCGTCATTTCATAAGGAGCGATTACAGATTGAAGCGCGGCAACGATTTTCTTCTCTTCTTCTCTCACAAAGCGGATAATTTCAGGATTGATATTTTCCGCAATAAAGCAGTCCACTGCCTGCCGAAATTCCTGAAAAACGCTATACAGGACAGTGGTAAAATTGCCGGCGCTGAGACTGTTTTCATAAGCGGAACAGGAGACATTGTAATTTCTGATAAAAGCAAGCGTATTCGCCTGAATATTTCCGCGCTGCATATCAAAAAAACGGTCAATATCTGTTCTCAGTTCCTGTCTGATTTTTTTCACCGCGCCTTCAAGCGTGCTTTGCATCATCGCCTTGATCCGGCTCATATTCTGCTGATGGAGTTTTATTTTTCTGACGATTTCCGCCGCGCTGTCAGCGTCCCTGTAAAGCATATCCGTATTGACGCCGATGCGGTGATTCATGCCCGAAGACACGGCAAGCAGCCTGCCGATATGATTTTTGAAAACAAGCGCATAGCGTTCTTTTGTGATTTTATCTTTAAAATAAGACTGAAACCGGGCGCTTTCCCGGTCCGAAAAAGCTGAAAATTCAGTTTCCTGCTCCCATTGGCTCAGACGATGCCGGTCTTTTGCGGAAAGATGTTCTTTCCGGGATCGGAACAGATTCAGCAGCGCGGAGAAAGTATAAATTTCCGGTTCCGCTTTTATCAGGGACAGTTCGGCTTTGACCTTTTCAATCACTGCCTTGAGATCGCCGAGAGATTCATGCTCGTTAAAATCGGCATTGAGAACAAATACAATATTGTCCATGAGACCCATCTTTCGGATTACGGACAGAAATCTGATGTCTGCCTGCCGCAGCCCCATTCTGCTGCTGATCACATAAACAATCATATCCGTGCGGATCAGATAATCCTGAATCATTGCCAGATGCAGGGGATTGGGGGAATCGCTTCCCTGACAATCCGCAATTTCAATATTGCCGTCAATGTCACGGGAGACAATTTCCAACTGCATGTCTTTGAGCCATACTGCCAGCGCATCGTTTCCTGAAAATTCCTGATGTCTTGGAAAATCTTTGCCTTCATATTGAAGCTGGCGATTTTCACTCACAGCGACCGTTTCTTTTACCTTTTCGTAACCGCTTAAATACGATGCCAGCAGCACGCTGTTCATGCTGCGGCTGTCATTTGTGATGAGCAGATCGCTGTCTGCATCGGCAAGCGACTGTTGCAGTTCTGTCCGGTCTGCATCCATCCGGATATCAAACGCCGCCGATCTCCGGTTCAGCATCGGAAACAGCACCAGCG
>JAIFKL010000372.1 GCA_020049595.1 Desulfobacteraceae bacterium | reverse complement strand
CGGAACATGTTTTGGGATTGGTGCAGATGCTCGCTGAATTGCAGCCGTTCTGTGAAACAGATACCCTGTCCGTAAAAAAACTTCTCAACATAACTTACCAGAACAATCTCATGCACCTGAGTTCCGAGCTGAAGGGCTGTCTGAAGAACGGCGCACACTGTATTGACGCCATGCTTGCGCTTTTTCCCAGCGCAATGGTCAGCGGGGTTTCCAAGACAGAAGCGATTCGCTGTATATGTGATATAGAACCCTTTCCACGCGGGTTATACGCAGGAACGGCAGGCTGGGTGTCAGGCAGCCGTGACTGTCGTTTTTCCCTGATAATTCGCAGCTTCTGCAAATACGGCGCACGGCTGTTTGTTCAAGCCGGTGCCGGCATCCTGGCAGAATCGGATCCGGTCATTGAAAATCAGGAAGTCAATCTGAAAATGTCGGCGATGCTGGCAAGTCTGGGATATATCAGATAATGACGCATAACACAGGAAAAATCGCAGTCATCAGCGGTGCCGCGCACGGTATCGGCAAAGCCGTTGCCCTGCTGTTGGCTGAACAGGTCAAGGCTTTGGTATTGATAGATATAGATGCTCAAGGTCTCGCTCGGACACAGGCAGAGATGAATGAAAAATCGGGAACTGTTGCTGCATGTTATGTCTATGCGGCGGATGTCACTCAGGAACCCCAAGTCAGACAGGTCTTTGCCGAAATTCGGAATATCTGCCCGCGGATTGACATTCTCATCAACGCGGTCGGCGGCAGTTCTTCATCCGGCGAAGCCGGTGTTTTGACTGAAAACATGAGTTTGCAGCAGTGGCAGGCGATGCTTTCACTGAACCTGAGTTCTGCTTTTCTCTGTTGCCGGGAAGTCATTTCGCTGATGAAAAAGCAGGGCTACGGCAGAATTGTCAATTTTTCTTCAATCGCCCGGCACGGACCAGCCGAGACAAAGTATCCAGCGCTTATGCGGCATCCAAAGCCGGCGTTGACGGTTTTACGCGCAAACTGGCCCGGGAAGTCGCACCCTTCGGCATCACCTGCAATGCTGTCGCTTCCGGTATCACCCTGACCCAAAGAATTGAAGAAAAATTTTGGAATACCCGTTCAAAAGCTGAACAAAATACCTGTGACAACAGACTGTTTCGGGAAGGCGCGCTGGAAAATATGAAAAATGCGGTTCAGACTTTGGGCTGTGATTTGATTCTCTCATCTATAAGCCGATGTCTCAGAAGCTGCTTGATCTCATATACAATATTGAGAACTGGCTGTTGGGCAGAACCAGATTATGATTTTTATCACGCTCCCGCAGGGGCATGTCACACGAATTCGCTTTCCGGAGTGCTGAAATGAGCCGCCAGGCGATGGCGGCTCCGGTTTTAATAAAATGACGCATTCCGGATGCGGAAAACATCAGTGTTGAAAGCGAATTCGTATCAGGCGACACATGCCCCTGCGATTCATTTTTTTTATCGGACTTATGATTCGAGCCGAAGAAAGGAAACAGACTTTTGAATGATCATGTGGACACTTCAAAATGGATTGACCCTTGCAAGGATCCGGAAGATGTCAGAAACGAATTTGACAGGATCAGCAAAAACTATGACGAAGACCTGCTGAAAAAAGGATACCGAGCGCCTGAAGATACTGCCGAAATGCTTGCAGACCTGATTCCTCTTGAAACCGGAATCCTTGACGCGGGCTGCGGTACAGGCTTGGTCGGTTTATATCTGAATCGCCGAGGTTTTCAGAATATTACAGGTCTGGATTTTTCAGGCGAATGCCTCAAAGAAGCCGGGGGGAAAAAAGTTTATACCGATCTTGTAAACAGCAGTCTGACTGAAAAGTTACCTTTTGATGACCATACCTTCGGCGCAGTCACCTGCATCGGCGTCTTTTCGCGATTCGGCAAAGCGGAAATTCTTGCGATTCTCAATGAATTTTCAAGGATTTGCCGGAAAGACGGGATTATCCTTTTTACCTATCGGGAAGATTGGATGAAGGCTTCCAACTTATTGGATGACCTTAAAAAGCATCCTCAATTAGTTATAGAACAACTAACCGAACCGGTGCCCATTTTTACCGTTGATGAAGAATTTTCCGTAAAACCGCTTTTCAAGCGGTTTCAGCGATTTGAAAAATCGCTGTACGGTCTGAAAAGGCCCATATTTGAAAGCGAATCCGTATAACACCTTCCGACAGACATTAAAGACCGGAACAGAAAGAATGTCCGGTATGTGGATGCCGGGATAAAATTCAATAAAGACGGGAGTTTTTCGATTAATAAGCCGAAAAATCAACGCGGAAAAAGACAGCAGAGAAAAATAATTTCAGAGCGGTTCGCTATTCCCTGTGCCTCATTTATGCGGGGATACCCCGAACCGCTATTCAAACAGACTTACATCTCCCCCGCCTTTTCGCAGGACTTCGGGAATATCGTCAATCAGGGAAATGATGCTTGAAGGCTTGCCCGAAACCGGTCCCCCGTCAATGATGGCATCCAGTCTGGAGCCGAAAAAATCGGCAATAAAAGAAGCGTCTTCAAATACTGTGCCTTCAGGGTCTGTTGCGCTGGTAGAAAGGATCGGATTTCCCAGTTTTTTCACCAAAGCCAGACAAATGGCATTGTCCGGCACCCGGATGCCCGCGTTTTTCCGGTTGGTCAGCATGATCTGGGGAACCAATTTTGAGCCTTCCAGAATGAAAGTGTAAGGTCCCGGTAAAAGCCGGCGCATGGTTTTGTAAGCGTAATTGGAAACTTTGGCGTACTGGCTGATGGTGGTAAGGTCTGAACAGATAAAACTGAAAGGTTTCTTTTTATCCCTCTGTTTTAACTGATATACCTTCTGAATCGCCTTCTTGTTCATGATGTCGCAGCCGATTCCGTAATATGTGTCTGTGGGATAGGCGATGACGCCCCCCTTTTTGAGAATCTCAGCAACTTTTTCAATCAGCCGCTCCTGCGGGTTGTTCGGATTGATTTCGATCAGCATGGTTTACAATACTCTTTTCGTGAATTAATTTTTAATCTTCAATTTTTAATCTTTGATAATACTATTGAGCCTCACGATATGTCAAGGCAACAATATTAAAGATTGATAAAAACAGACGCATTTGTTATTATCGGATGTAGAGTAGGTTTCAAACCCGCTTTACTTTCATTTGAAATGATTTGACAACTTTTAGCATCTGATAAAAGCGGGGTTGTCAAATCTCGGACGCGTTTTTTTTATTTTCTTTATCTATACGGGTTACGCAGTTGAATTTCACCGTTGCAGGCCGGTTGCCCGCAAAACCCCTCCCCCGGCCCCTCCCCGAAGGGGAGGGGAGACACCCCCCCTTCGGAGAGGGGGCCGGGGGGTGAGGTCTCAACTGCGTAACTCCTTTATCTATTAAATGAGGAATTTTAATGACAAGAATAGCGCCTGAAGAAGCATATTCTTTTGATGATGTTCTCCTGATTCCGAATTATTCGGATGTATTGCCCGCAGAGGTCAATACCGGTACTTATGTGACAAAAAACATCAGCCTCAATATCCCCATTGTCAGCGCGGCAATGGACACTGTAACCGAGGCATTGACGGCGATCAGCATGGCAAGAGCCGGGGGCATCGGCTTCATCCACCGCAACCTGAGCATTGAACAGCAGGTGCGGGAGGTGGATAAAGTCAAAAAATCCGAAAGCGGCATGATTATTGATCCGATTACGGTGCGCCCGGATCAGGCTGTCAGGGAAGTTCTGAAACTGATGGAACAATACCGGATTTCCGGTCTTCCCGTAACAGAGGGAGAGCGGCTTGTGGGCATCGTGACCAACCGGGACCTTCGTTTTGAAACCGACCTCGAAAAAAGAGTTTCCGAAGTGATGACAAAAGAAGACCTTGTGACTGTTCCTGAAGGCATCACGCTGGAAGAGTGCAAAAAGATGCTCAACAAGCACAGAATCGAAAAACTGCTTGTGGTTGACAAAAACGGCAGGCTCAAGGGGATGATTACCATAAAAGATATTGAAAAGATAAAAAAATATCCCCACGCCTGCAAAGACAGCAGGGGAAGGCTCAGAACCGGGGCCGCGGTGGGCGTTGGCACGGATATGGAAGAGCGGGCAGAAGGGCTTCTGAAAGCAGGCGCGGATGTGATCCTCATTGACACTTCTCACGGACATTCCAAAAATGTGATTGACGCGGTCAAACGCCTGAAAAGCACTTTCAGAGATATTGAATTGGTCGCAGGGAATGTGGCGACTGAAAAAGGCGCGGAAGACCTGATTGACGCGGGCGTGGATGCGGTAAAAGTCGGCATCGGCCCCGGTTCGATCTGCACCACCCGCATTGTGGCAGGCATCGGCGTGCCGCAGATCACGGCTATTCTGAACTGCCGCTCGGTTTGCAGCAAAGCCGGTGTTCCTATGATTGCCGACGGCGGCATCAAATTTTCAGGAGATATTACAAAAGCCATCGGTGCGGGCGCACATTCGGTCATGATCGGCGGACTTTTTGCCGGCACTGAGGAAAGCCCCGGGGAAACCATATTTCTGCAAGGGCGCAGCTACAAAGTTTATCGGGGCATGGGGTCTGTGGAAGCCATGAAGCAGGGAAGCAAAGACCGTTATTACCAGGGAGAAGACCATACCGACTTGGACAAACTGGTTCCTGAAGGAATTGTGGGCAGGGTTCCCTACAGAGGCTCGATTGCCGACAATGTTTTTCAATTGGTCGGAGGCTTGAAGGCCGGTATGGGCTATGTGGGATGCCGCACCATTGAAGACCTGAGAGAAAAAGCCAGATTCATAAAAATCAGCGCGGCGGGTCTGCGGGAAAGCCATGTTCACGGCGTTATCATCACGAAAGAAGCGCCGAACTACCGTCTGGATTGAGAATTGAGAATTGAGAATTGAGAAATAGCCTCGCAGAGGCGGAATCTTTGTAGCGGAATTTATTGATAAATGTCTAATTTTGTTCATCTTCACGTTCATACCCAGTACAGCCTTTTAGACGGGGCGATACGGATTGACCCGCTCATGAAACGGGCAAAATCCTTCAACATGAATGCCGTGGCCATCACAGACCACGGCACCATGTTCGGTACCCTTGAGTTTTATGAAAGCGCCTTGAAAGCAGGGATAAAACCCGTGATCGGCTGCGAATGTTATCTTGCGCCCCGCCGGCTGACAGATAAAACCTCTTCAGACAGCAAAAGTCTTTATCATTTAGTTTTGCTTGCGGAAAATCAGGAAGGCTACCGGAATCTTTGCCAATTGGCGAGTATTGCCCAATTGGAAGGCTTTTACTACAAACCCCGCATTGATAAGGAAGTTTTAAGAAAACATGCCAAAGGGCTGATTGCTTTATCTGCATGTCTCCACGGCGAAATTCCCTTCTTGCTTCAGGAAGGCAAGGCAAAACAGGCGGATGAGGCGGCGCGGTTTTATCTCGATGTTTTCGGAGAGGGAAATTTCTTTCTGGAAGTTCAGAAAAACGGGCTTGAATCGCAGGAAAAAGTCAATCAGGCGATTTTGGATATGAGTCAACGGCTTTCGATTCCGTTAGTTGCCACCAATGACTGCCATTATCTTGACAAAGAAGATGTCCGCGCCCATGAAGTGCTGCTCTGCATTCAGACCGGCAAGACAATGAATGACAAAGACCGCTTCAAATTCGGAACAGACCAGCTTTATTTCAAGCCGCCTGAGGTCATGGAGGCGGATTTCAAAGACTATCCCGGTTCGCTGCAACATACCGGAGAAATTGCAAATCGCTGTCATATCGAGTTTGACTTCAAGACCTATCATTTTCCGAAATTTGAAGCGGATTCCGGGCAGACTGCGGATGAAATTTTTGACCGAAAGACTCGGGAGGGATTTGCCGGGCGTTTGGCGCAGATAAAGGCAAAACTGGCGCAGATAAAGGCAAAACATCCTGATATTGATGAAAAAGTTTATAATGAGCGATTAGACTATGAAATTTCTGTCATAAAAGAGATGGGGTTTCCGGGCTATTTTCTCATCGTGGCGGATTTTATTCAGTACGCCAAGCAGAATCATGTCCCCGTGGGGCCGGGTCGCGGTTCGGCCGCTGGTAGTATGGTTGCGTATTCCCTCGGCATCACGGACTTGGACCCCATTGAACACGGACTCATTTTCGAGCGGTTCCTGAATCCTGCCCGTATCAGTATGCCCGATATTGACGTGGATTTCTGCATCAACGGCAGAGAAA
>JAIFKL010000161.1 GCA_020049595.1 Desulfobacteraceae bacterium | reverse complement strand
TTTCAGACCGTAAAGCGATTTTTCAAATCGCTTAAACCGCTTGAAAAGCGGTTTTACGGAGAACGCTGTTTTTGATAGCGAATTAGTATTATTTCATAAGCGGTGTCCCTTTATGAAAAGGGTAAGCACAGGGGACTTCGGCGTGAGCTCAGTCGAACGCTTACCCCTACAAAAAAAATTACAAATTATGCAGATTCAACTTTCATTATTGCCAAACCCAGCAAAATGAATTCCTTCTTTTCTTTTTCTTTAACGATCCGCTCGCAATATTCGCAATACTTACATTCACAATCTTCGGAACGGTGTTTGACCGTCAGCGGCGTATCACAAACCGGGCACCTTCCTGTGATATAAAATTTTTTCCCCATGATTCCTCCCGAAAGTTCCGCGTTTAACTCGATATCAAGATCATAATACACTATAATTTTCTTCATTTCACAGAAAAGCAAAAGTCGTCAATGGGGTGAAAACTGTATTTCACGGTAGAAATATTCTACTTTTTGTAAGGTTATGAATCCACTCGCTTACGCTCGCGGCTCTGAGCCGGGAGCGTGAGCGACCGGACACAACGACAATTTGGTTAAAAACACAACTGTTCGGTAAAATATACCACATCCGCTCAGAGCGATAAAATTTGTAACTTATTTGAAAAACTTAATTTTATTCTTTTACCATGACTTGGCATGATTTCTGCATTTCAACTGGCTGACAGCAACAGATAACCGACAACTGACTCAAAAAGGAGGTTTTATCATGGGAATTTTTACCAGATTTCGTGAAATTATCAGTTCCAATATCAATGCCATGCTGGACAGCGCCGAAGACCCGGAAAAGCTGATTAAGCTGATTATTCGGGAAATGGAGGACACGCTCGTTGAGATCAAAGCTTCCTGCGCGGGCGCAATGGCAGGCGTCAAAAAAGTCCGGCGCCAGTCGGATGAAGTGCGGTCTCGTGAGAAATATTGGGAAGACCGGGCAAAACTTGCAGTCAGCAAGGGGCGGGACGATCTGGCGCGGGAAGCCCTGATGGAAAAACGCCGGTATTCGCAGAAGGCAGAATCGCTTGAAAAAGAGATGCGCGAACACAGCGATCTGGTGGATCAGTATCAGAACGACATCCGGCAATTAGAAGACAAACTCGCGGGCGTCAGAGAAAAACAGCGCATACTGATTCAGCGTCATATTCATGCGACAAAGAAAAAACAGGCGCAGGAGGAAATCCGCCGTGTGGACACTTCACAGGCAATCTTCCGGGTTGATGCGCTGGAAAACCGGATCGAGCAGATGGAAGCCGAGGCGGACCTTGTGAATTTCGGAAAAAAAGCCCGGCTGGAAGAAAAATTTGACAGACTCACCCTTGATGATGAGATTGAGAAAGAACTTCAGGCGCTGAAGTCGCCCCTTGTGCAGAAGGATGAGAAATCCGCCGCAGATGCAAGATAAAGACATTATCGGAAATAAGCGTCTGAATGTCTCGCAAAGGCGCAGAGCGCGCAACTACGCCGGAATACAGGTATTTCGGCATCGGGAAAATTTGGCTTTCCGTCTTTGCGAGACATTTTTTTCCCTTTTCAGATCGTAAAGCGGTTTTTCAAACCGCTTAAACCGCTTGAAAAGCGGTTTTACGGAGAACACTGTTTTTGATAGCGAATCGGTATCATATCCCAAAAAGGAGCAAATCCGAGCATGAAAACATTTCTTTTTATAGCGATTACTTTCGGGAGTATCGTTCTGGCTTTGGCTGTCATCGGCGCGACAATTTTCCTCGGCATCAGAATCATGCGAGGCGGCATCTCCCGCAAAGATCAGGCATTTCTCTCTGAAGAGACCAGAATGATTCAGGATATTTATCAGGGTATGAACCGGATGGAACAGCGCATCGAAGCCCTTGAAACCATTCTTCTGGATAGGGAGAAAAAGGAGTGAGAACTATGAGACAATTTGAAGGCCTCTCCGGCAAAGGAATCTATCGTTCCCGTGACGGCTTGATTTTGGGCGTGTGCAAAGGCATTGCCGCATATTTTGACTTCTCGGTTTTCTGGGTGCGGACAATCACTGTGCTGATTTTCTTCTTTTCCGGTTTCTGGCCCCTGACAGGCGTTTATATCCTCGCGGCATTGCTCATGAAACCTGAACCGGTTCTGCCCATTGAGACAGAAGAAGAAGCAGAATTTTATGACAGTTATGTTCACTCTCGGAAAGGCGCGGTACATCGTCTGAAACGGAAATATGACAGCCTGGACCGCCGTATTCAGCGAATGGAAGACAGGGTGACGAGCCGTGAATTTGACTGGGAACGCAGGCTCAATGGCTGAATCCGGCCCCCTCACCCTGCCCTCTCCCCGGAGGGGAGAGGGTTTCTGCGCTTCTCCCTCTCCCCGGAGGGGAGGAGGGAAACCCGCACCGTTCAAGATTTTTCTCCCTCTCCCCTTCGGGGAGAGGGCCGGGGTGAGGGGCAGGGGGGAACAACGGGACTACAATTCCTCCGGCGTGAACGCTGTCACATCGTCAATCTGCGCCGAATCTGTAAACAGCATCACTAATCGCTCTATGCCGAGCGCATTTCCCGAAGCTTGGGGCATATATTTGAGACATTCCAGAAATTTTTCCGGCATGGGATAAGCAATTTTCCCGGATTCGCTACGGAAATTCAGTTCTTTCTCAAAGCGCATCCGCTGTTCTGCCGGGTCTGTCAATTCGCTGAATGCGTTGCATAATTCCATGCCGCAGATGTAAAGCTCGAATCGCTCGGCAAGACCGGGGTTTTCCGGTTTGAGCCGGGCAAGCGCGCCGCACTGCGCGGGGTAGTCATAGAGAAAAAGCGGCTTTCCCCGCCCCAGATGCGGTTCTATCTCAAATGCAACTACTTCATCAAAACGATCCTCCGACAGCGCCGTTTCCGCGGACACGGAAGCGAATGTCTCAAATGCCTCCTTCACGCTCATTCGCGTCCAAGGTTTTGACAAGTCAATATTTTCTCCCTGATACTCAAATTCCTCTTTGAAACCGATTTCCCGCGCCGCAAAGCCTATCAGGTCTTCGCATTCTTCCATTAACTCGCGATAAGAGACATTTGCACAATACCACTCTAACATCGTAAATTCAGGCAGATGCTTTTCGCCTCTCTCTTTTTGCCGGAAACATCTGCAAATCTGGAATATTCGGGCATATCCGGCGGAAAGCAGCCGTTTCATGCACAGTTCCGGCGAGGTTTGCAGAAACCAGTTTCCGGCAGGCGCGGCGTCAATATGGCTTTCAGGCGCGGGCGCGGGAATCCGGCAAGGCGTTTCAACTTCAAGATAATCTCTCTCAGTAAAAAATCTGCGGATAGACTGAATGATCTCCGCGCGCCGCCGAAGGTTCTGTTTTAGGGAAGATTGTCTGTAATAAATTGATTTCATAGCTATTTAAATGAGCCTGTCATTGTTTCGACAGGCTCAACAACCTTCTGAGCGCAACGAAGAACGACATAAAAGTATAACGGGTTTCAAACCCGTTTTACTGAGAAGGAGTATAACGGGTTTCAAACCCGTTTTACCGGGTCTCCTCTTCGACTCAGAAGGTTGTTGAGCCTGTTGAAACAATGACAGGGGACACCTCTTCTATACCGCTACCTCCGATATGAATGTCTCAATTTTTGACATAATTCAGAATTATTGTCAATTCCTATTTTTTTTTCAGAGCAGGATTTGGAAGAAGGCTTTAATACCAATTCGCTTTCAAAGATCGGTCTTTTCATACCGTAAAGCGGCCCGGCTTAAAACAGACCAAACCGCTTAAACCGCTTGAAAATCGCCCCGGCTTGAAACAGATACGGAGAAGACATTTTTTGACAGCGAATTGGTATAAGATGCGCTTGTTCAGTATCTTCGGAGGCATGAACAATGTTCAGGGCTTGAAGTGAATCATCATCTGACAAGTTATGAACTATACAAAATCGCTATTGCAATCATATAGTGATTGTGCTATATAGTCTTATTCTGTCAACTTAATTGTCCGATACCATTCCGAACAGACATCCGGAGTGCTAAAATGAAATTTTAGCATAATATGTCGGAGAAAGTTGATAAAGTAAAAAAAATGCTGTTTTTTCAGACAGCAATCTGCGGAAAAACGGAGTGATATAAAAGCGTTGAAACGAGATTATGAGATATCGGAAAGCCCCGAAGAACTCCTCTGTATAATGAAAAATGAGAAAAGAGGCCGTTTCCGGGACCGCCTCCGCCTGCTGTGGCTGCTGAAAAGCGGGGAGGCGGAAACAATGACTCGGGCAGCCGAACTTTGCGGCGTCTCCCGTCTTACGGCAGTGGAATGGTTTCGCCGTTACGAGGCAGGAGGAATCGGAGAACTTCTGCTGCTGAAAACCGTGCCGGGCAGAAAGCGGCGCATTTCGGGCGAGGCTGAAGAGGCACTGAGAAAACGTCTCGCCGAACCGGAAGGATTCGGCTCATACGATGAAATACGGATATGGCTGAAAGAAAATTATCATCTTGATATTCCTTACAAAACCCTTCACAAGACTGTCCGCTACTATCTGGGAGCAAAGCCGAAAATATCACGATCTTCGGAGATAAAAAAAACCGGAATCCGGAAAGTTAAAAAGTAAACGATATGCTCATCAATTTCATTGCAGTCATTATTTTGCTCACAATCCTTGCGGATTTTATCCTGCATCTTGCGGCAGATGTCCTGAATCTCAGGACATTGCGGGAAGAAGTTCCCGAAGATTTCAAAGATGTGTACGATCCTGAGCGTTATCGCAAATCGCAGGAATATCTGAGGGTCAGCACCCGCTTTGAATGGGTTGCGGAAACCTTTGATCTTTTTATTTTTCTTGCGTTCTGGTTCGGAAAAGGATTCCCTTTTCTGGATCAGTGGGTAAGATCATGGCATTACGGTCCCGTGGCAGGCGGCCTGATTTTTATCGGCATTCTGACGCTGGCAAAAGCAGTGCTGTCGCTGCCTTTCAGTGTCTATAGCACCTTTGTGATTGAGGCGCGTTTCGGATTCAACAAAACCACATGGCAGACATTCGTGACAGACCTGTTCAAAGGGCTGATCCTCTCGATAGTGCTGGGGCTGCCGCTTTTGGCGGGCATACTGGCATTTTTTGAATACGCGGGCGCAAATGCCTGGTGGTACTGCTGGATAGCCGTCACCTTGTTTACGCTGGGCATTCAGTTTATTGCGCCCACATGGATTATGCCGCTTTTCAACAAGTTCGAGCCGCTGGCAGACGGCGAACTCAGATCCGCGATTCTGTCTTACGCGCAGTCGGCGGATTTTCCCCTGAAAAATGTTTTTGTCATAGACGGTTCAAAGCGTTCCGAAAAATCGTTTTTGATACGCTGATCGCGCAGCACACGGTTTCGGAATTGGTCGCTGTGCTGGCGCATGAAATCGGGCATTACAAGAAAAAGCACATTCTACGAACTATGATATTTTCTATTCTCCATTCGGGAGTCATGTTTTTTCTGATGTCTTTTTTTCTGTCTTATCAGGGGCTTTTCAATGCTTTTTACATGGATGAGAAATCTGTCTATGCGGGGCTGATATTTTTCGGCATGTTATATTCGCCGGTCGAATTTTTTCTGGGGCTTTTCCTACAGATGCGTTCCCGCAAGAATGAGTACGAAGCAGACCGCTTCGCGGCAGAAACCACAAAGGACCGCGACTCGCTGGCAACCGCGCTCAAAAAACTTTCCGCACACAACCTGTCAAATC
>JAIFKL010000027.1:5134-7545 GCA_020049595.1 Desulfobacteraceae bacterium | reverse complement strand
TTTATTCACCGGCATCAATTTTCTGTTCTGTTTTTGCCAATTCTTCCTCCGTGAGCAGTTCCCATTCTACAAGGATGCCGCCGAGACCGTCCTCCCGAAGCGTTCCGTTTTTCAAAATAGTCTCGAAGCTTCCGTATTCGCCGGTTTCAAGGCTGACAAAGGTATCATTCAGGGTGAGCGTTGATTTTTTCAGCAATGTAATTTTTTTTTCTTCACCGCCGGTATAAAAGATGATATGGTTACTCAACAAGAAATAAGCAAGACCGCAGACAAGGGCAACTATTATAAATTGTGTGATTTTTTTCCCCATTCCATTATCCTTTCTTCTTAAAATAAAAAAATATATTGAATATGTGTCTGATAAAAAAATGAAACATATTTACTGTAATGTCAGCAGATATGCAAGAAAAATCTGCAATGACACCTTACTTCAGATTTCCTGTTGCAGGCTTTGAGCAGCAGGATGAAAACTTTTCTTTGCGCTCTCTGCGCCTTTGCGAGAAACTTCACTGTTTATTTCCGATAAAGTCTTTTAGTTAATAAGGAGGGAACTGATAATGAACACAAGGAAAGCAGTTTTTGCGGGAAGCTGGTATCCGGCGAGCGCGGCGGATTGTGAAAAGGAAATCCGCTATTTTCTGAATGAAGCCAAGCCGGTTTCCAAAAGAAATTTCGTCGGCGGCATCGTACCTCATGCGGGCTGGTATTTTTCAGGCAGCATCGCCTGTAATGTTATCCACATGCTTTCGGCGGAAGAATCTCCTGATGTTGTTGCAATTTTCGGAATGCACCTGCGTCCGGGTTCAGTCTGTCATATCATGGCGGAAGGCGCGTGGGAAACGCCTTTCGGAGAACTGGAGATTGAAGAAGGCATCGCGGGTGAACTTACGCAGAAATTTCAATTTAACATTGAAACACCCCAGCATTTTACGCAGGACAATACCATAGAACTTCAACTGCCTTTCATAAAATATTTTTTTAAAGATGTGAAAATTCTGCCCCTGGGTCTGTCCCCTGATGAAAAATCCCTTGAAATCGCAAAGGCTGTTGTTGAAATTGCAGCCCGCCGGGGAGTCCGAATAAAAGTCATCGGTTCCACAGACCTGACGCATTACGGCATGAATTACGGTTTCACGCCCAAAGGAAGCGGCGGAACTGCGCCAGTTGACTGGGTGCGTAAGGAAAATGACAAAAAAGTGATTGACGCGATGCTGGCGATGGACGCGTCGGAAGTTATCCGGGAAGCACTGAAAAATCACAATGCCTGCTGCGCGGGCGCTGCCGCGGGCGCGATTGCCGCGGCAAAACAGCTCGGCGCTGAAAAAGCGGAAATGACCGCTTATGCAAGCAGTTACGACAAACATCCGGGAGACAGCTTTGTGGGATATACGGGCATTGTCTTTAACCTTGATTAAAGGATTAAAGGATTGGGGAGGATTCTCTCAAATCGCCGAACTTCCGGAGTGCTGAAATGACCCATTTTATACGATCTGTTCAGCAGCCCTGCGGCTGAACAGCAATCAAGAAAATCCTTTAATCCTTTAATCAGGGTTAAAAAATGCTTGACATCATACGTCCGATAGTATAGAGACTTTCTAAATTATATTTTTTGAAAAAAGGATTCATTCAGTGACACAAAATTTTTCCGGCAGATTTTACTTTTGGTATTATTACTTTAGGGGAGGTCTGCCTGCTGTGCGCTGAGATGTATGAAAAATCAGACAAAGCATAAAGCCGTGGGCAGACCTTGACGCTCACGGCTTTTTTCATTTTTAAAAATAAAGCCGTGAGCAAATAAAGAAAGCTTCACGGCTTTTTTGCTTTATATCTTTTTTACTTTAAAAAAAAGGGCAAGGAGCGTGTAACATGACGATTATAGGCAAAAGAATTCGGACAGAGCGCATCATCAACAGAAATACAGGGAAAACCGTCATTGTCCCCATGGATCACGGCATTTCAGTAGGTCCCATCGCCGGTATCATAGACATGAAAAAAACCATACAACTGGTCGCTGAAGGCGGCGCAAACGCCATCGTGGAACACAAAGGGCTTGTGGAAGAAGGACATCGGAAAGGCGGAAGCGACATCGGGCTGATTATTCATCTTTCCGCTTCGACCAGTCTTTCCATGTATCCCAATGCAAAAACCCTTGTCTGTTCGGTTGAGGAAGCCATCAAACTCGGCGCGGACGCGGTTTCCATTCATGTGAATCTCGGAAACGGTCAGGAAAAAGAAATGCTGCATGATTTCGGCAAAGTCGTTTATGACGCGCGCACATGGGGAATGCCCCTTCTTGCCATGATGTATCCCAGAGGCGAAAAAATCAAAGACGAATATGATGTCAAAGTGGTGAAGCACGCGGCGCGTGTCGGCAATGAGATGGGCGCGGACATCGTGAAAGTTTCATACAC
>JAIFKL010000027.1:0-5129 GCA_020049595.1 Desulfobacteraceae bacterium | reverse complement strand
AAAATGGACTCGGACAGGGAAATTCTGGAGATGGTCAGAGGCGCGATGGACGCGGGCGGCGCGGGTGCCTCCATCGGACGCAACATATTTCAGCACAGAAACCCCAAAGCCATGGTTCAGGCCATTTCAAGCATTGTGCATGAAGATTACAGCGTGGACAAGGCATTAAAATTTTTGGGATAAATCTCCAATCCCCCTCACCCCGGACCTCTCCCTCAAGGGAGAGGGAGAATCTGAGAAACCCTCTCCCCTCCGGGGAGAGGGCAGGGTGAGGGGAAGCATCCGATCACCTCATGTTAAGGAAGAAAATCATGCGAAAAATATGGGTAAAAATAGAACCTTACAATAAAGACATGGTCACGACCGCGCTGGAAGGCGGCGCGGACGGCATCATGGTGCCGGCAGGATGTTCCGAAAAAGTCAAAGAACTCGGCAGAATTGAGACCATTTCCGAAGACGGCGATTTGAAATTCGGCGAAGATGTTGTTTTTTTTGCCATCGAAAGCACCAATGATGAGGAGAAAATTGTCAGGCTCGCGCAGGAAAAGCAGTGTATTCTTCAATGCAATGACTGGAGCATCATCCCGATGGAAAATCTCATTGCTCGCGGCGCGAATGTGATTGCTCAGGTCAACAGTCTGGAAGAAGCGCAAACCGCTTTCGGCATTCTGGAAAAAGGCGTGAAGCATATTCTTTTTCACCCTTCAAGCCCGGGTGAGTTGAAAAAAGCACTTTCCGCGCTTCGCTCCAAAGAAGACAAAACCCCGCTTGAAATCGCCGAAATTCTGGAAATCCGGGCGGTGGGAATGGGCGACAGGGTATGCGTGGACACCTGCACCGCGATGAAAGCCGGAGAAGGAATGCTTGTGGGAAACAGCAGCAGCGCCTTGTTTCTCGTGCATTCGGAAAGCATTTCCAATCCTTATGTCGCGCCCAGACCTTTCCGGGTCAACGCGGGTCCCGTTCATGCCTACACCCGTGTTCCCGGCGGAAAAACACGTTATCTGTCGGAGCTTTCCGCGGGGGATGCGGTGCTTGTGATAGATTATCAGGGCAATACGACGACTGCCATTGTCGGGCGAGTCAAAGTGGAAAAACGCCCGCTGATGATTGTCACCGCGCTTTACGGCGAAAAACAGATCACTACCATTCTGCAAAATGCGGAAACCATCCGCCTGACGGATCCCAAAGGAAATGCCGTGTCAGTCGTGAGCCTGAAACGCGGGGACAAGGTGCTGGTGGCTTGCGAGGAAAGCGGCAGGCATTTCGGACATAAAATCGCGGAAACCATAACGGAAAAATAAGGAATTACACTGTGGAAGACAAACCCGAATGGAACGAAGCAGACAACTCCGAAGCCCGCATCAGCGAATGCCGCAAAGGCATTGACGAGATTGATGAGAAATTGGTTTATCTCATCAATGAACGCCTGAAATTGGCGTTGGAAATCGGCAGCGCCAAAGCCAAAAAAGGCGCGCAGATTTTGGACAGCGCGCGTGAATACCGCGTTCTGGAGCGGGTTGCCGGTCTGAACCGGGGACCTATCAGCAAAAACGCGCTGCATCAGGTTTACAAACAGATTATGGCAGCGTCCCGGGAAATTCAGAAAGCGCACCGGGTCGCGTATCTGGGACCCGAGTCAACTTTTACTCACATTGCGGCAATGAATTACTTCGGACGCACGGTTACGTTTGTCTCACAGCAGAGCATCCGGGACGTGTTCAATGAAGTGGAAAAAGGCTCGTGTCACTACGGCGTAGTGCCGGTTGAGAATACTATTGAAGGCACGATGAACGATACGCTGGATTTGCTTTTTGAATCAAATCTAAAGATTTGCGGCGAGAAATATCAGACCATTTCCTACGATCTGCTGGCAAAAGGCGGCGCATTAAAAGACATTCGTATCGTTTATTCTCATCCTCATGCTTTTGCTCAGTGCCGGAAATGGGTGGAGAAATATCTCCCGGACGCGGAATTTAAGGAATGCGGCAACACCGCGCAGGCAGCGCAGAAAGTTTCGGAAGAATCCGAAGCCGCAGCCATTGCCAGCAGCGAAGCCGCAGCCATGTATCAGTTGGCGGTGCTGGCGTCCCGAATTGAGGACATTGCCAGAAATACCACGCGCTTTCTGATTATCGGCGCGGACGATGTGCGTCCCACCGGAAATGACAAAACTTCTCTCATGTTTGTGACCTCGCATGTGCCGGGCGCATTGTATAAGGTGTTGAAGCCTATGGCAGATATCGGCGTCAATATGGTCAAATTGGAATCCCGTCCCACCCGGCATAAAAACTGGAGTTATTTCTTCTTTGCCGATATTGAAGGACATATTGAAAATGTTCAGGTAAAAGAGGCAATTGAGAAAATGAGAGATACCTGTCTTTATCTCAAACTTCTGGGTTCGTATCCGGGGTTGAAGATTGAGGATTGAGAAGTGAGAAATGAGATAAAAAGTTTCTCGCAAAGCACGCAAAGTCCGCAAAGCGGGGACTGTCCAGAATGCTAATACCAATTCGCTTTCAAAAATTAACAGGGATATACAGGATGAGCAGAATAATTTTTTGAAAATCCTGTATATACTGTATATCCCTGTTAAAATCATCCGCATATTTTTAATAGCGATATTGGTATAAAATAAAATTTCAGCATATTGCTTGTGAGTATATTGCTTGTGAGTATATAGCTTTTCTCTGCGTTCTCTGCGTTCTTTGCGAGAGATAAAAAAATATGATAACAGATTCTTATACAGAACTTTACGGCGTGTTCGGCGATCCGGTGTCTCACAGTTTAAGCCCGGTCATGCACAGCCGGGCTTTTGCTCACATCGGATACAACGCCGCATATCTCGCTTTCAGGATAAAAGACATTGCCGCCGCTGTTTCGGCGATAAAGACGCTGGGCATGAAGGGTGTCAGCGTGACTATTCCGCACAAGGTTTCCATCATGCCGCATCTTGACGCGCTTGACGGCATGGCGAGAAGAATCGGCGCGGTGAATACGGTCATAAACCGTGACGGGGTGCTGACCGGCTATAATTCGGACTGGATAGGCGCGGTAAAGGCATTGTCCGAAAAGACGGATATTCGCGGCAAATCAGCCGTGATTATCGGCGCGGGCGGCGCGGCGCGGGCTATCGGCTTCGGAATGGTCGCTGAAAACGCAAAAGTCACGATTGTAAATCGCTCTGCGGACAAGGGCGGGCGTCTTGCAAAAGATTTGGGAGTAGAATTTTGTCCGCTTTCGGATATAAAAAATCTTGGATGCCAAATTCTGATTAACACAACGCCCATCGGCATGACGCCGAATACCGAATCAACGCCGGTGCCGAAAGCATATCTGAAAAAAGAAATGCTTGTGATGGATATTGTTTACAATCCCTTAAAGACGCGTCTGCTCAAAGACGCGGAACAATCCGGATGCACTGTTGCTGACGGGCTTTCCATGTTTGTGTATCAGGGCGCTTTTCAGTTTGAACTGTGGACAGGGAAAAACGCGCCGATTGAAGTGATGCGGGATGCAGCGACAGAGTTTTTCAGATAATTGAAGGACCGGGGAGTTTTCTCTGAAACTGTCATTCTGAGCGAGCGAAGCGCAGTGTCATTCTGAGCGATAATACTTGGATATGTTATTTAAGTCTTTTTCCATTTTTCAAATAATTCTGACTGAAACGGCTCAGTATTTTTCCTCCTGTTTATCTCTGTGCGAATTATTTTTTCAAGAAAACCGTCAAAATGCGTCAACGCTTCGGAAAACCGATGATAATTTGCAATTCCGTCCTGTGATGCGCCGGCACACAGACATACACAGACAGAAATCCGAAAGCGGAATACGGCGTATATGCAAAAAATATGCCGTAAAAAATCAAAATTGGATTACTATAGTACAGAAATAACTTGTTATCGCTGTGATTTGCAACATCCGAATTTAATTTCTCAACGGTTCGTTTCAGTATTGCCGACGGTTCTGAAGAAACAGGAATACAGGGAAAAGATTTTTTCTCACATATCAGAACCAAATCCATATCCATCGCCTGTTTGTTTCGGATATGGGGATTGACTTTGTACTCGCTCATGACCGGAAAAGATTCGGCAATCCGAAAACCGCTGTCAGTCAATGACTGCAAGATGATCCACCATGCCCGCCATTTCGCATGATGAAATGTAAATATCAGTTTTCCATTATCTTTCAATATCCGCTCACTTTCTTTGAACACATTTGTGAGTAAAGCCTGATATGCGTTTTCGCCCTTTTCCATGCCCTGATTGACAATGGCTTCCGCCTGAGTCGGCACATGGTCTTCAGTAAAACACTCATGCCGGACAATCTCACGCAGCCAGACATAAAAGAAATTGGAAAGTTCCGAGTAGTGAATACTGTCAAAATACGGGGGATCGGTGATAACAAAATCGGCGCAAGCATTCGGAACGGATGACAATTTTGACGAATCGCCGCAGAACAGCCATGCGCTTTTCGGTGTTTCAAGAAGTTCTTTTGAACAAGATACAAATTGCGCTTCAATGTTTTCAGATGTTGAGGAGACGGTTGAAACCTGTCCGTTTCCGTTCTTGAATTTATCAAAAGGCTGCCGGCAATATTGCTTTGCACGGAAATATCGCTGATAACAGTTTGCAAACGTGCCGGCACCTTCCCCGCCGATACCCCATACCGCATTTTCAACAGGCGTGGTAGTCAACGGCATTGCGTGATAATTGAAAAGGTGATGCAGTTTTCGGTGGGGATAGTTGTACGGCGTCATCATGTTGTTATATTCCAGCGAATTGGAGAAAACTGTAATAAAAGAAAACTGTAATAAAAGCATACTGATATTCCTGTTCGGGAATCTTTCTGATGTCTTCAATCAGATAGTGAAACGCGAGCAACTGTCTGGCGCTGAATATCTCATGGTAGTAGCGGTAGTTGTGATTCAGCCATCGGGCAGATGACGCGCCCGGCATGATGGCTTGAACAGGGTGAATGAGCTTGGCTCCCAGCTTGCGGACAGTTTACCCGATACCGGCTATTTTGGCAAAATCTTCTGTTTCGGGAGATTTGTATGTTCTGGTATTGCGGCAGGAACAGAGATATTCGACAGCGATCAGTCTTTCAGATAATTTTTGTCCGTTTTTCAA